>NZ_CAXQGS010000083.1:0-77386 GCF_964223445.1 Cytobacillus sp. | reverse complement strand
TCCAAGTGCGACCAGCTGTGAAACCATTTCGTTCCTGGCAGAACAGGGCGTGACACATGGGGAGCCGGGACATGCCCTTACCGGAACAACCCCGTTACATATACAATGGCCGGTTTCTCGGGGAGATCCCGGTAAGCATGCAGCGGGGTTGTTCCGGTAAGGGCATGTCCCGGCTCCCCATGTGTCACGCCCTGTTCTGCCAGGAACGAAATGGTTTCACAGCTGGTCGCACTTGGACCGTTTACCTGTTTGACTGTTATGCCCTTTTTCTCCAGAACCTCTTTTGCCTTTAAAAGGGTTTTAAAGTTAGGAGTTGGCTCCATGCTTCTCCTTTCCTTTGATAGCTGAAAGTTCGGGAAGGTTGTGACACCTGCTATGTTAATCCCTGGAAGCTCGGCCAGTTGGAGAAGCTCTCCATCCAGCTTTTCCAATTGAAAACCACCCTGCTGACCGGGATAAATCATATCGCCTTCTGCATACACCCTGAGAAGTACATCCTGTACCATTCCTGATTGAACAGCCGCCTCAGAAAGCTGTCTGGCACGTTCAAGGGAAAATAAGGTAATGACTTCCGGATTCCACGACAGCACTTCCGGCCACTGATTTTTCCCCGGCTGAACCAGATGGCCGACATTTCCGATTTTAACTCCGCCTTCTGCCAATGTTTTGGCTTCGTCGAATTCAACAGCCACTGCCTTTTCGATGCCGTGCTCTGCAATAAGCTGACCTATAAAAGGAAGCCTCCCAAGCTGCTTGCTCATGAAATAAAGCGTAAAGTCATGATTTTTCGCCGTTTTTGCCAGTGCTTCTACATTTTCTCCGAGTATATCGAGGTCAATCACGTACGTATTCGGGGGTATTTGCCCGCTTTGATGCAAGATGACACCTGATTGAATCAGCTTAGGATTTCTGCGCTTTGTTACATCTAAAAACATTGAAGTTTCCCCCTTTATTTACGGGTATCAACGATGGTGCACTTCTTTTGCAAGAGGTATCACTTTTTCCAGAATGCCGATGATCGTGTCCGCTCCTGATTTCATCGGATTGATGCGCAGTCCATATTCCTTCAGCTCGGGCTGTGCTTCCAAAAAGCTGCCGGAAACGCGGTAAATCATCGGGATAATTTCATATTTTGATTCCGCCCCAACCGGATGGGTGGCCGCTCCATGCTCGTCACTGATGCTGATCACACTTTGGGCAATCGGATCTTCCAGCTCTACAATGACATTTTTGGATTGGGCATTCGTCATATAGGCGGCGCGAATTCCGTTCACAGCGCCTTCATTCAGACGGCGGCAGAGCTCTTCCACCTGCTCGTTTTGAATAGCCAGCGATACAGGTGCAAAGGTCATCATTCTTAAAAGCTCCATGGCTTCATAGCCCTGAACCTGGCCTCCGCCCGAGTAGTTATAGTGATGCACCCGTTCTATGGCGTCTTTTTTGCCGGCAATGACCGCAATCCCTTCCGGCCCGAGAAGCTTGAACCCGGAAAAGGTTGAATAATCCGCTCCTAATTCCACGCCAATTCCCTTTGTCTTCAATGCGCAATAATTGTCATCCACTACGATTGGAAGATCCGGGCGTTCTTCCTTCACGGCTTTGATGACTTCGGCCAATTGATAGTGATCTGTCGGCTGCTGACGGGCATGCTGAATGTAGAATACTTTAGGATTTTGATTAGTTCTGATGGCCGTTCTGATTTCCTCAAGATGGTTGTAATCTGCCTGGACTGTTTTAATGCCCAATATCCTTAACGTTTCCTTTGTCGTCGTATAAACAGGTGCCGTGTGAATGAACATTTCATCTCCAGGAGTCAGAAGCATGCTTAGAATATTGCGGATCGCACCTGTTCCGGCTCCCCTGACAAGGGCACAGTCTTCTGTTTCAAAGAAATCCGCCAGAACTCTTTCCACAAGATACGTCTGTTCCGGCCGCTTATATTTCGGAGAGACACCAAGGTCTCCCATCGAAAGAAATTGCTTGCCCTTGAAATAGCGGCTCATTCTGTCTACCAGTTTAAATTGTTTTTCCTGTGCTTCCTGTATGGATAAGCTTGGCAAAACTGAATTTGCATACTTTAATTCAGCTCGGTTGTATGTGGACACTATGATCGCTCCCTTATTGAAAAAGCTCTGGATGGATTAACGGTCAGGAATTGATGAAGAACGCTATCCGGAACTCCGGACTTCTTCAATTCTGGAATAAACGTCTCAAGCACAAGACCGTAGCCAGGGCCTCCGTGCTTCTTCCAATGCGATTTGCGGGTTAAGTCTGCTGAAAGAAGAATTTGCTTTTCAAACCCGCGGTTTATGAAATCCAGGAGGAAAGCGGCTCTCTCTTCATCGGGACGGTAATTATTTTTTCCGATCGTATCAAACGCGATATAGGCTCCTGTTTCCAAAACAGCTAGAACCTCGTCTTTATTCGGGTTGAGGTCCTGATGGCCGATGATGATCTGATCAGCCGGAAGGCCATGCTTCGTCAGCAGCTGCACCTGTTCAAGCCCGAGTGTTCCGAGAGTTGTATGGGTGGTCACCGGAAGCCCGGTTTCGATACCGGCTATAGCGGCACCAATTAGGAGCTCACGTTCGATTGGCTTCATTTCATTTTTGCTTGTGCCTACTTCCCCGATGACACCCGGAAGTATGCCCGTATCAGCAATCCCTTCCCTGGCTTCTTTTATAAAATGCTGTGCAAACTGCTCCGCTTTCCAGCCGTCGGCAAAATGGGGGATGTAAGGATCTTTATAGAAGCCTGTACATGTAATAAGGTGAACCCCTGTTGCCTCGCTCAGCCTTTTTAAGGCAAGAGCATCCCGGCCCATGCCGTCATTCGTCACTTCTACCATTGACCTTCCGCCGAGACGATAGAAATCCTCCAGTTCCTCACGCATGCCCTGTTCATCATCCAGAATAGTATCCGGATCTTTTTTTACTCGCGAAAGATCAATGGAGAGATGCTCGTGAGCCGAGCAAATCCCCAATTCTTCCGGAGCAATTTTTCCAAGTACGGTTTGTATCATGGCTGTCCGCTCCGTTCTCTTTATTTGTTTTTTTACTGAGGTATGTTCATGATTCCAAGTGCAACCAGGATATTGGCAATGATTCCGACTGCAATGGCACCCACAGGGCCGACCGCAATGCGGACAATCGGGCGTCCTGCCGCTTCATTCAGCAAATAGAATCCGGCAATGAAGAAGAATCCGAACCCTGGTGCAATCGCATTGGCAGCGTTCGCCCCGCCGATTAATAGGGCTACTTCCAAAAGCTTGGTCATCGCACTGCGGATATTTTCTCCGGAATTACGGACACCGGGATATTTATCAAGGAATCTCGCAATTGAGCTTAATAGCATAACTTCAATGAAAATAATAATGACACCGCCGATTAAGGCTATCCAAACATTCGGGGAGAAAAATCCGACAACGAAGATGAGTGTAAATCCGACCGGGCTGTATACACCTGTTGCGATCGCTGTACTGGCAACAAGCGGAATAAAGCCGAGCGCACGGGCAGCCGCAGCAATTCCGGCATCTGTTGCTTTGCCTTCCGCTAATAGATTAAGAGAAATCGGATCTCCTGCCATGATCCATAGATTCGTAGCAGCAGCAATGAGACCGCCAATAATCATAAAGAACACGACATTTTTTCTGATTTTAGCCACTTTGTCACTGAATACTGCTGCAAGGTCGATGGAAGAGCCTTCTTCTGCCTTTTCCTTCATGGCAAATACAAGAAGGAAGATCATTCCTGTAATAAGGGCCATTCCTTCCTGGTTCAGTGTTACTGTGGTTCCTGAAATCGTAAGGACTCCGCTTTCATTCAGCCAGACAGCCAGCTGTCGGATCAATGCGGATACGATAAACGTAATGACCCCTTTTTTCACACTGAACTGCATGGCAACCGCAAGTGCCGGGAATGCCATAAATGTAACAACGACCGGTGTTCCAACCGCTCCCATAGCTTCCAGGAAATTAAGCGGCAGATAATCGAACAGCTTCACAAATCCCTCGAGTCCGATTAACAGTCCTGCTCCATAAGCACCGCCAATCACTGCCGCAAGCGGGGTTCCCCATTTATTTTTCGGTGTCAGCAAACCGATAATATCTGTTCCCAGCAGGATACTGTGAACGAGGATAATACTGGCCGAGAGTGTAAAAGGTATTCCAAACCCGATTACCAGCCCGAAGCTCATCGCAAAGGCAGTGAAGGCAAGGTCCCGTCTCGTCATCCGCCCCTCCACGTGTTCGGAGACAATTGGACGAAGCCCATCATTAAAAACCGCAATGTTCATATTGGCCAAAACAGCAGCAACGGCACCAATCAGGATAATTAATGTCATTTCCATTTCTATTTCCCCCTCAATTAAAATGGATTAGCCTTTATTTTTTAAAGCTTTAATAATCATAGGCACTGCGGCTTCTTTGTGGTCAGCTGTAAAACCGAATGCTTTCTTCCCTTCGCTGACAGCGGTTACAATTTTCTCCTCAACAGGCTTTTTCCCCGGCATGGAAACCGTCTCGCAATTTGGCTTGCCGAGAAGGGCAATCGCCATGGCTAAAGCTCCGCCGCCTCCTGTGTGGCAGGCTCCTACATAATAATCTGCCTGTCCTGTCTTAACAGCCATCGCTGCTTCCAGATCTGACTTGACCATCGTCGTTATGCTGCTGTCAATCTCTTTTATTAAGCCCTCAATCTCTTTTTTATCCACCTGACCGCCAACTACAATTTTCATCTTAATTTCCTCCTTTGTTGATTTGCAGTACATTAGTGTAATGTATGAGCAGAAAATCGATTTCCTCTGGGGGGAGCTGATTCTTCCATTGCTGCTGTACAAAATCGATTTCCTTCATTGCTATGGATGCTTCCGGTGACTGTTTAACTTCATCCAGCAAGGCAGGATGGGGAGCCTCGACCTGTTCACCCTTTTCAATTCTCGCCAGAGCTGTCGGCAAATGGGTGAAAAGCATTTCAGCTCCGGCTATGGCATCTTTTTTCAAGTGTGACTGTAAATGCATAAAAGCCAATGTCGTAATATCAGCGGCTTTTGTGCTGACAACAGACGAGCTTAATAGGATTTCCATTCTTTCTTTGAGTTGGTTTATATCCATAGTTTCATCCCTCCAAAATACAGTATTTAGTATATTAATAGTGCTAAGAAACTAGAACTTCAGTTTCTTAATAGTGAGGATACTTTTTTCCTTCCTCCACCAGTCTTTGGGTCTCTTCCACTTTATTAAACAAGAGAAGCTGGATTTGTTCCCTGATATTTGTTCTTTCACTTTCTATGACAATAGCTGCTCTGGTTGCTTTTATGGCCAGTTCCTTTGCCTTTTTCGATTTAAAGTCAGAGGAGGCAAACGTTTTTAGTGCCCTCGCTTCATCCGCGTTCCAGACTGCTGCATCAATACTGCCGTTTTTCAGCATGTTGAAAAGCTGCATATAGTCCACCTTTATCAGTTCAACCTTGTGCTTTTCACATTCAAGGAGGGTAATATTAGCCTGGTCGGCAGATGAATAGTCAATTCCGATTTTCATGCCATCTGAAATCTCTCTGTTTTTGCTATCTGAAAAAAAGACTTTATGGGACGTTACATAGGTCTCCGGTCCAAGTGTATGGAGGATTTCCAGGCCCTCAAACTCCTGTACTGCCTCTTCTGCCGCCAGCTGGGACATGATGGCAAAATCGTAGCGCCGGGTTTTTAATGATTCGATGCGCCTTCTCGCCCCTCTCATATAAGCAAGGCCTGACTTTTTATTGATTTCCTCAAACCCTTCGACAATACCAGTCGCCAATCCCTCATACTTTCGGGAATAAGGCAGCGGCATTACGCCCATCACCGGTCCGATGCCGGCAATCTCATACAGCAGGTTGATGTCCCTTTTTTTCAGAAAGGTCCCAAGATGCCCCCTGGATTCAAGAGATATGGCATGCAAATCCTCCAGCACTCTTAATGCCCCCTGCACAGTCCCGCGGCCCAATGATAGCTTTTCCGTAAAATCACTTACCCGCGGGATTCTCTCTCCCTCTGAAAACTGAATGAGCTCCTTTGCAATAAACTTGGCAGCCAGCCCATTCTTTGAATATAAACTTTCCCAAATACGGCTCATATTGTAATACCTCTTTACTTTTGATCAATATACGAAAAACTGTATATTATAAGTTTAGCTGTTATGGTTTGTTAATTCAAGAGTTTTCTAACTTTTCCGCAATTAATATTGCTTTCCTTTATTCTCCCATGTGTCCGCGGTGGAATTCAACAGACTCATTTACGTGTGAACTCCCCATCTAATTGAAAATTTGTTTCCTGAGCAGGGTTCGGATTACATTGCTAGGATTTCTACTTCATCTGTCCGAAGGGGCATCAAGTTCGGACTCGATCGCTGGTTTATCCTTTTTTTGTCCAAATGCGAACCCCTCCATTCAGTTATCAGCTCTAATTAAAGATTGGTACGTTAGCAGCAATCCCAATTATAAAGAACATCTGTAAAATTCCTATTCCGCAAATCCTCTTCCTTGATAAAGAAGTTGGCAACACCGCTGTCCCCAAACATCAGCTCAATATCATCGTCCGTATCCGCCTGGAATAGCAAAATCGTATAATCACCTGTTGGGTCACCCTTTTCTCTGGGGTCCTGCTGGGTGAAGTAGGGGTAGCCGCCAATTTTATGGCCCTCTGCACCTAATTCCTCGAAGTAAAGCTCATGTAAATCCTCATAGTCTGGATGATCGATGGATTCGAATAAGTCAATATTGACCAAGTCCTCAAATCGAAAATCATCGGCAGGTACAGGAGCAATCTTAAGGCTGAAAATCATCTTTGCTTCCTGCACTATCGGTTCATATTCATCACCTAAATCAGGCATATACAAAAAGTCATTTACCAGGTCTGACTCATCTTTCAGGATATTGGGATGATAAACAATCCTGAAATTCTTTTGAGCAGCCGGGTTATCAAAATCAAGTCCGTACATATCATCAACCGGCGAGAGATAGAATTGAAGAATTCCGCTCTCAGGCATTGGCTCGACGTGAGGAACTTCTTCGAAATTGATTTGCGCAAATAGATTCATATAATTTCCCTGCTCATCCTTTGGATGTTCACTCATTTTTGGAAGATAGGGCTTTCCTCCGAACTTGCTTTCAAAAAGTGTGGTCTCTCCTCTTTCTGCATGTATGCTGACAAACGGTTTCGCTGTTTTTTCTAATTCGCTCCGATATTTTTCAAATTCTTTAGGCAGCTTTAAGGTTTGATTTTCCATGCTTTTTTCCTCCTGTGTCTCTTTATTTTTATTGATAAATTCATCCAAATATTCAGCTATGTATTGCGCTAACTCCGTTGTTATTTCTTGTGAAGATTCATCCAGAAGCTCCCCGAACAACTTGCTTCCAGGGATCTTTTTCGATACTGGCATTCCTAGAAAAAAGTATTCGCACTCCCAAATTTTAATGACTTTCAAATCTATGAGATTCCCTCTTTTTTCAGAAATCCCCAGTGAAATGGAGGATTTGTATCCAGGCTGGAAAACATCTCTTCCCTCCTGATCAAATTCAGCCTCCAGTTTCAGGCCATTCTTTGAAAAAACCGCTTTATTCTCTCTTAGAATCTTTTCAATTTGTTCTTTTATTTCCTTTTCAATACTATGGATCTTCCTCTTTAACTCTGAAGTGAATGTCTTATGGAGATATTTCATAAAATCATCTTCTCTCATCAAAAATAAACAGAATATATGTAAATTCGCCAGCCTCATCAATTCTTCCTATCTGCAGAAAAAAAGAGCTGCTATAAAGCAGCCCGCATCTTCCTATAAAATACTTTTAAAACCCCTCGCCTGCTCATCAAGCTTTCTTGCAGCTTCCCCGATATCTTTAAATGCAGATACAGCCTGTTCATTAAGAGCCTGGTTTTCAGTTATGCCTGACTGTGATTGCAGAGTTGCGTCACTAATTTTGTTGATTTCATCTGATATTCCTTCGATGTGGGCATTGACTTCCTGTATGGAGTCCTGTACCAGGTTTGCGAGCTTTCGCACTTCTCCGGCAACGACGCTGAAGCCTCTGCCATGTTCGCCGGCAACGCGCAGGAATTCAATAGCTGCATTTAATGCCAGCAGGTTGGTTTGTGCCGCTATTTCACGGATTGTTTTTACGATGCTGCCGATGGATTGTGCCTGTGATTTGAGAGAATGGAGGATTTCCAGATTCCCTTTGGACTCATGAACGAGCTTGCCTATTGCCTGAGCAGCCTCTTCGCTTCTTTCAATTCCAGCCTTTGCTTTTTCACTAAGGGCTTCTGACATTGCCTGAAGCTGGAATGCTACCTGCGCTGTATTCGTTTCCCTTTCTGTAATATCTGTAGCAACCTTTACAACACCTTCTACTCTGCCATCATTCCCAAATACCGGTGTGTATGTTGCTTCGAGACAGATAAGATCTCCTTGCTTGGTGACACGCTGAATTTTTTCCTGAAAGCTTTTGCCATTGCGCAGATTTCTCCAAAGCTCCTGATATTCCCTGCTGGCAGCAAATTCACGGGTGCAAAATTGCTTATGCATCATATTTGGCATCTCTTCTGCCCGATATTTCATAGTACGGGCAAAATTTTCATTTGCCCACAGTACTTTCCCGTTCCCATCAAATTCAATCATGGCCAGAGAATTTTCAATGGCTGCCAAAACAGCCTCTTTTTCAAGAACCTGTGTGCTTTTAAAGTGATTAGGCTGATAAGTTGTTAGCATGCTCTTCCTCTTTTCAAAAAAGATTGTCAGAACATATCCCTACAAGAGGACTGGTCCCCTGTAAGTGCTGGCCGGTTGCGCTACTAGCTCGAATTCAATAAAGCGCCCAATTCCCCTTGAATTCTCATTGCTTCCAACTTGTTCCGTCTATAAGACTATAGTACTAGCACCGGTCTGGCATCACAATTTTCAATGCTCTGCTTTCCTTTATGCTGAAAATTCAAATAATTAATTACTAAGGCCCATGATTCCCATAATTAGTAAAAGTAGAATGGAACTGTAAGAGATGATAAAGAAGGGATGGATTTATCTGAAAAACAAGCTGATTGCGTTATCATTGGCATCTGCTTTAAGCTTTTCACTTTTTCCGGAAAGAAGTTTTGCGGAGCAAGCTGCTGCGGAAAACCAGGCTATAATACCTGGTGCGCACACAGTAACGGAACAATACTTTGACGGTGTGGACAACAACTGGCTGACCACCAGGAATCCCCTCCAATATCAGCAGGCAACCCTTTACGGCAACATTGGTCTTGCCCCTTATCTTTGGGGAAATGCTGCGGAAGGAACTGGATGGCATCAAATGTACATACCTTCTTCTGTAACGGGAACACAAGTAAATGGTATTTTTGAAGATGCCCAGTTTGTCATAAGGGTACCAGATCACTTGAATGGCCGGCTTGTTGTTTCGGGAATCCCGGCTACAAGAAATGAAACGTCGACCGACCTGCTTTTCAGCGATTATGTCCTGGAAAAAGGATATGCTTTTGCAGCGATTGATAAAGGTACACAGGGTGAGGCTGATTCAGCTGATCCATTTGCAAAAGCAAAGAATGCCTTAGCCGATGAAGATGATAGTGTAGCAGAATGGCATCAGCGGTTCCGGCAGGTTACGAAAGCCGCAGAGAAGTACTTAGTCAGCCATCATTCTGATGGGCTGATCGATCCGGCAGATTCTTCTGACCCGGCGAGCGATTTAGTATCGGCAGAGCATAAAATCCCCACATATGCGATGGGAATTTCCAATGGCGGATACGTCGTGCGCTATGCCCTTGAAAATGACCATCCGGAGAAAACCGGCGAACCGCGGCTTTTTGATGGAGGAGTCGATTGGGAAGGCGTGTTATGGACGGAGAAAAAGCCTAATTTAATCAGTTCCCTGACCACCGTTGTGAATCATGCGGAAGAAGCTTTGTATGGAAGCGGCAAAAAACAGCAGAAAGCCATGAAAGAGCTATACAAAGCAGGATTGCCTAAAGGATCGGAAAAACTGTGGGCCTATCATGATCAGGTATACTGGTTTGTTTCGCTGAATATCTATCGGGACCATTTCGATCCGGAAGCCCCAGGCCGTACGCAATGGAGGAATTACCTGAACTTTGTGAATGGCGTGAGAGACCGTTCCTATGATTCTATCTTTGAAGATTATAAGTATATGACCCGGCCGAAGGAAGTGAAAGAAAATATTAAGGTAGTGGCCAATACTGGAGATATAGATGTGCCGCTCATCTCTTTCACTGGTTCCCTTGATTCGCTGATATTCCCGGAGATTCATGCAAAGGGATATCAAAAGCTGGTCAAGAAAGCCGGGAAGCAGGATCTGCATCGAATGTATACCATCGAGAACGGCAACCATGTTGACAGCCTTGTCTGGAACAGCTCGACCGATCCGGATAAAGAACTTCAGCCTCTATTGCCTTACGCTCACCAGTCATTCGACCTGCTTATCGACTGGGTGGAAAACGGAAATGCTGCTCCTGAGAGCAAAACGGTCAATGCTCCGGAAAACCCGGTTAAGGTTATTGATCTGAAAACGGGGCAGGAACGGGATCCCCGTTAGGTTGAAATATTGAAGGACCTTTTTCGTGGAGTTGTATATTTCGGGGAATTATCTAAAGTTTTACCGTTAGATTATTTTAGCTGAGGAGGCTTAACTCACGGGAACTTTTAGACATTACTTTTGATATCCTGCAAATTCATTTTACTGACATTCCAGAAGGGGTTCTCTGTTAGTCTGTATTTCTCCATTTACTTCTTCTTATTAAAGGCAACGAAATAATCGAGTATAAACCTTTATGGATTTTTACTCGATTATTTCAATTAAACCCTACTATTTTGGAAAATTTCTATCAGATGAGAAATTAACTGATTTTCTCTAAACTTTCATATTGCAGACTCATCTTAAAAAATTGTTCAAGCTGTCCAATTAAGTCCTGGAATATCGGGTGTTCATGATACATAAAGTCATTGTGTTTTCCATCGATGATGAAAAGCTGCTTCGGTTCTGTTGCTGCATCAAAAAAATGGAGAGATTCTTCTACCGGATGAAGAAGATTGTCTTTTCCATGTCCAATAAATAATGGGCATTCGATAGAAGAGGCTGTTTTATCAGCGTTCAGCTCAATGATAGATTCAGTGAACTGTAATTGAGTTTGTTTGCCAAATGGTGATAGCGGTGCAAGTTCTTTTTGTACATAATCATTTGTAGCAGGATCTAACGGATAATGAATAAATGGATCCTCATATTTTGAATTTCCAGTTGTAACGCGAAGAATACGGTCTGCTTCGATCATGTTTTTGATTTCCATCCATTCAACATAGGAATGGATGGACTTCAGCCATCTTTCCCCATTGTAAAAACCGTTTAGAGCTGCCACCGCTTTTACACGTTTATCTGCTGCTGCAACTCGGACAACGTTCGAAGCACCCATGCCCCAGCCAATTAACCCGATATTTTCAGGATCTACTTCTTCCTGGGTTTGTAAAAATGTAATCGCATTCCTTACATCCTGCACTTGCTCATCCAAAATAACTCTTCCTTGCTGTCCTTCACTTCCTGCAAAACCCCGATAGTCAAATCCCAGGCATACATACCCGAGCTCAGTCAGGCTTCGCGCAAATAACCGGGGGTAAAATTGATTAAAGCCCTGATATCCAGAATTCGGAATAATAGCCGGCCGTTTCTCACCTTGCTGATAATCATCTGGCAGATAAATAGTCCCATCCAGTTTTAACCCTTCACTATAAAAGCTAATTTGACGTTCTTGCATGATAAATCCCTCCATATTTTTTATTTATGTTTAATAATGAAGTTAACTCATGAATGTTCAAAAGGTTTTCCATTTCTTGTATACATCGGTATATTTCATCACAAATTTTATGTCCTGCAATTGGCTCTACCAGATTATAAAACTTATTCTTTTTTTCAATTGATGATAGCGGAAAATCATAGTCTCCCTTTGCTTGATGGACACTTGAGGAAAAGATATGGCCCCTGCTATCTTCAATTTCTATCCTGCTAAGAGCCTTTTTAGGAAATTGCTGATCTAATACATCACTAATACAGATTTCAATCCTGTCCATCGTATTTAAAATTTCTGGATTGCCTAGTTCGTTCAATACCTGGTCAGGTCCAACTTCTCCTGTTACTAAATAGGCTGCGAACGGAAAAGTGAGATTATATTGAGCTTCTTCCGTATTATTTGGATGCTTTCTGCTTAAAGAGGCTGCTTCAGTAAACGTATAAATTTTAACCTTATTAATTTCCGAATTTGTTAACGCATGCTTCAGCATTAACTCCTTCAAAGCCTCTATTCCCGGCTGCGCCCACCTGCAGCATGCATAAGGCTTATAATAAAGCTCCTCTACCCGATATACCTTTCCCAATTCCTGCAAATAAGGCTCCGCCTCCACTGTTTCAAAAAGTGAAGGAATACCGGTAAACCCCTCCTTCGCAAGATAGGCAGCACTTATTCCTGTCATGCTTCCCCATCCAATTCCATCTTTGAGCATAGAAGGGTGTTCGATGCAGCGCATCATTGGGGAATAGGTTGATTGGTATTCGGCAATTCCCAGTGCATGGTTTATTTCATTTCCTGTTAACCCCATGATCCGCCCTGGTCCTGCTGCAGCTCCGATGGCGCCCCAGGAGCCTGTACAATGGTATTCAGGACGGAGCTGATGTGTAAGAATGCCTGCCCTTATTGCGATTTCATAGCTTATCAGCAGTGCAGTCATGAATTCTTCACCGGAAATATTGTACTCCTCTGCGGCTGCAAGAACAGCTGGAAAAACAATTGCACCCGGATGGCCTTTTACAAGGCGATGACCGTCATCCATGTCCAGCGCATTCGCAGCGGTAGCATTGACTAATGCAGCTCCTGATGCACTCATTTTTTCAGGAGCTGAAAGCACAGAACTTCTTCCGGTTCCCCACTGGCTGTCCGCAAATTTTTTCACCATTTCAAATGCAGCAGTCTGTGTCCCTGCAAGAGTGCAGGCAATAATGTCAGCAAGAGCCTCTTTTAAGGCTTGTTTGCTATTTGCATGAACGGAGCTAAATGATTCAGCCCTCAAATATTCCTCAAGCTTTCCAGAGAAATCCGCCAATGAAATCACTTCCTATATAGTGGGTTTTTATTTCACTAACCCCTGCTCTTCCAGCCAGCTGCGGCTTACTTCCGTGATATCCTTATGTTCCACATCAACCGAGTAATTTAAAGACATCATCGTTTCATTATCCAGAAGGCCGGCTAATTTGTTCATCAGTTCAGAAATCTCAGGAGATTTTTCAGCAACTTCCTGTCTCACAACAGGAACCCCATTATATGCCGGGAAAAATTGCTGATCATCTTCTAGAATTACAAGATCGAAGCCCTTAATGCGGCCATCTGTAGCAAAGCCCACGGAAACATCAACTTGCCCATCCTTTAGTGCGTTATATAGCAATCCGGAATCCATTTTCACAACATTTTTGGAAGGAAATTTAAATCCGTAAAGTTTCTGTAAGCCTTTCACTCCATCTTCTCGTGCATAAAATTCAGCATTCGAAGCAAACTTTAATTTATCAGGATCATCATTTACCATTTTGGCTAGATCCGAAATAGTTTTTACACCCATTTTTTCTGCAGTATCTTTCTTCATCAAGATCGCATAGGTATTATTGAAATTCGCTTTATTTAACCAGGTGATTCCGTGTTCCTTATCATTTTCTTTAACTTTTTCATATGCTTCGTCCGGATCTGTTTCTACTTCCTGTTTTTGATAAACGACTAATCCAGTGCCAGTATATTCCCAATAAATATCAATTTGCCCATTTTCCAAAGCAGACCGGACAACAGCACTTCCCATATTGCTTGCTTCCTCTACATCAAAACCGTTTTCTTTTAAATAAATTGACGTAATTTTGGACAGAATCTGCTGCTCAGTAAAATCTTTACCGCCTACTGCCACTTTTCCCTTTGAATCACCTCCACCGTCTTCACTGTTTGCTGATGAACTTCCACAAGCGGTTAGTGTTGCCGCCACAATAATTGCTAGAAGCAAATAGACAAATCTCTTCACTGAATTTCCTCCCTTAACTCTCATCGCTATGCTGCTTCCAGTGTTCTTTGAAGCCCGCGCGGAACGATTATTTTTTCTAACTTCCCCAATAAAACATCAAGAAGGACGGCTAATAATATGACTGGAACTGCTCCTGAAAGCATTATGCCAGTATCATATAATGAAATTCCCGTAAATATTAGATCCCCTAAACCGCCACCTCCAATTAAAAATGCTAAAGCGCCTGTTCCCACATTAATAACAACAGAGGTACGGATACCAGCCATGATGGCATATAGGGCGTTTGGTAATTCAAGCTTAAAAAAGATTTGCTTAGATGTCATACCCATCCCTTTTCCAGCATCTATGATTTGCGGATTTACATTCTCAATTCCTGCAACCGTATTTCTCAGGATAGGCAGAAGAGAATTGAACCATAATGCAAAAATAGCCGTTTGCCAGCCTAATCCAAAGTAGCTCATTACTAAAGCCAATATGGCTAGACTCGGAACCGTTTGACCTATATTCGCAAAATTTAATACGATCCAATCAAGCTTCTTGAACTTTGGCCTGGTTATTAAGATTCCAAGAGGTACTGCGGTCGCAATTGCAAGTGCTGCGGATATTCCTACCAGTTTAAGATGCTGGCCAGTTAAATACAGAAGGTCCTTTGGGTTGTCGATGATGAATTGAAATGCCCCAGTAAAGTATGCCCAGCCTAAAATGGAGATTACGACTAAGTATAGACCTGCCTTCACTATTTTTTCGGTCTTTTTCCCAGACAAACTGTCACCCCCTTACCTTACAATTGATATATCTTTTGGGTGCACTTCTGTGAATAAATTAAAATCAGAGACACACAGTACACCTAACTTCTTATTATGATCATCTACCACACAGACTTCTCCATTTGGAGCAGACAATAAGTGTGATAAAGCTGTTTTCAGGTTCTCATTTACAGAAATCACCTGTCCATGCCACTCGCTGTTCAATCGGCTTTTTCTAAATCCGTCACTTAAGACCATTAAATCTCTTACTTTTAACAAAGTTAACCTTTTCAGGGCACGATCATCTCCAACGAAATCACGAACAAAGTCGTTCTTCGGATTAGACAGAATTTCATCAGGCGTGCCAATTTGCTTCAATTTCCCGGCATCAAAGATGGCTACTTTGTCGCCTAATTTAATTGCCTCATCTATATCATGGCTTACAAATAGAATGGTTTTTTTCATTTCCTTCTGAATCCGCAAAAACTCATTCTGTAAATGGTCACGAATGACCGGATCAAGTGCTCCAAAAGGTTCATCCATTAGCATAACAGGGGGATCAGCGGCCAATGCCCGGGCAATCCCAATTCGCTGCTGCTGGCCACCTGATAATTCAAAAGGGTAACGCTTTTGAAACTGCCCCGGGTCTAAACCCATCATTTCCATTAGCTCACTATAACGATTCTTCATTCGATTTTGATCCCAGCCCAGCATCTTGGGAACAACATTTATATTGTCTTCAATGGTCATGTTCGGAAACAGCCCATTGTGCTGGATTACGTATCCAATGGACCTTCGAAGCTTGATGATATCCATGGAATTGATATTTTTTCCATCAACCTCGATACTTCCGCTTGTAATAGGAATTAAACGGTTTACCATTCTAAGCAGCGTTGTTTTTCCACAGCCTGATGGACCAAGAAATACACAGATTTCTCCTGGTTCAACATGAAAATTAATGTTATTGACGGCTGTCACCTTTTTGTCAGCGCTTTCATAAACTTTCGTAACATTCTGAAATTCAATCATTCTACTTCACCTTCTTTCATATAGTAAATCCCTCAAGTTTTTTTCAGTCCATATGCTTTAAGATTTGATACTTACACCAGAAGAAAATCTTTTCTGAATTTTTCCTAACAAAACATCAATTGAAATAGCTAAAATTGAAACCGATATTGCCCCTACCTGGATCATTACTGCATAGCTTGTTGAAATACCTCGGGCTATATACCCGCCTAGCCCTCCCGCTCCAATGTAAGCAGCTATTGCGCCAATTCCAATGGTCAATACAATCGCCATCCGCACACCTGCCATAATGACGGGAAACGCCAGAGGAAGCTCCACCTTTATTAGTCTCTGAAAGGTTGTCATTCCCATACCGATTGCTGCGTCTCTTACATTCGAATCCACATTTTTTATCGCAATATATGTGTTTCGAATTATAGGCAGCTGTGAATACAAGATTAAAGCAACTATTGCCGGCAAAAATCCTATTCCCTGATTAATTAGCGAGAAAATAGGAATCATAATCCCAAACAATGCAATACTTGGTATAGTCATTATGATTCCTGCCACGGCCAGAACCAGATCTGCTAAACTCTCTCTCTGTGAAATATAAATCCCAAAAGGCACCCCAGTAATTATCGCGATGCCTACTGCAAGCCCAACTAATTCGATATGCTCCAAGGTCATCTCTAAAATCTCCGGCCAGTTCGTTTGGACAAATTCTAGAATCTCCAAATTCTCCCCCCCTTATATTATTCTTACTTATATATCTAGCAAGTTTTGTGCCAACTTAAGTTAACCTATTTTATTGAATTTTCTAAATAAATTGTAAAGATATCCTCCCATTGTGTAAAAAAATATTTACACAATACTGTTCGCTGCAAAAAGGCTGCTAACAATATCTGCTAGCAACCCAGGGGAATTCATATGTTCTCCGAGAAAAACTTGTTCATTTTATATAAAAGGCTTTGTCTTGAAATCCCAAGCTTTCTTGCCGCTTTAGCAGGCTGTCCAAGTGATTCATCAAGTGCCTTCAAAATATATTTCTTCTCAATTTCGTCCATAATTTCCGGCAATGAAGCACTATTTTCTATTTTAATCATATCATTTGAGTTATCATTTTTTACTTCACGGATTTCCCTCGGAAAATCTTCGATTGTGATCGAATCCCCATCACATAATACAACCGCTCGTTCAATTGCATTTTCAAGCTCACGGACGTTTCCCGGCCACCCGTAATTCATTAAATGACTCATTAATTTCCTGGTGGTTTTATAATCTTTTTGATGCTTGCTCCGATACTTTTCAAGAAAGTTTTCTACTAAAAGGGGGATATCCTCTTTTCGCTCCTTTAGGGATGGAATATAAATATCTACTATGTTTAATCGATAATATAAATCTTCCCTGAAGTTCCCCTCTTCTACTAGTCTCTTTAGATCGCGATTTGTAGCACAAATAATTCGGATGTCGACCTTGCTTAATTTATCGCTTCCAACCCGCATGAAGGTTTTATCTTGTGTTACCTGCAGGAGCTTAGCCTGGAAAGACGGTGAGATTTCACCAATTTCATCTAAAAAAATCGTTCCGCCATTTGCGGATTCAAATTTCCCTTTTCGGCTCGATACTGCCCCGGTAAATGAGCCTTTTTCATGGCCAAAAAGTTCACTCTCCAGCAATTGTTCAGGAATCGCTGCACAATTTATGGGAATAAAGGGTGCATGTTTCCTTTCACTCAGCATATGGATCATTTGTGCAATTTTTGTTTTCCCTGTTCCGCTCTCGCCTTGAATGAGTATGTTTGCTTCCGTTGCTGAAACTCTCTCTACCAGCCTAAGAATATTTTTCATGGGACTGCTATTAGCTACGAGTTCTCCATGAACTTCAGAATGAAGAAGCTGTTCTTTCAATTTTTTATTTTCTTCTTTTACACCAAGCCATTCAAAAGCCTTTTCAATCGTAACGATGAGTTCATTTAATTTTACAGGCTTGACCATATAGTCAAATGCTCCTGCTTTCATTGCAGATACTGCATTATCGATATTGCCAAAAGCAGTCATCATAATATAGATCTTGTTAGGATAAAGTCCAATAAATTCATGTAAAAGTTCTAAGCCTGAGGCATCCGGAAGCTTCAAATCCAAAAAAACAAGATCGGCATTAGTATCAGCGATTTTATTTCGAGCCTCTTGTCCGTTGGCCGCTGTATACACGTTATATCCTTGCTTGGATAATGAAGATTTTAAGATTTTCAATATTTTCGATTCATCATCAACCAGTAAAATATTTTTCATGCTTCTAAGCTCACCTTTCTTCAGTAAACTTTGGCAGTTGAACGGATAATACGGTGCCGCTTATATCGGAATTTGCTTGAATGACCCCGCCAAATTGTGTTGTGATTTCATAAGCTATTGACAACCCTAATCCAGTGCCTTCTTTCTTCGTTGTAAAAAATGGATTAAAAATCCACTTGATTTCACTTTCCGGTATGCCTAAACCATTATCCTTTATTTCTATTAACCAATCAGATTCATAATCCAATATGCGAACAGTTAACTTGCCTCCCTCATCCATTGCGTGAAGACTATTAATAATAATATTTAAAAACACCTGACTTAGTTTCCCTGGAGTTGCCAGTACAAATGCTTCTTCGACAGCAAAGGATTTTGAAACCGATATATTCCGATCGGCAAAATTGTTTTTTAGAAGTCCTAATAATTCATCCAATACAGCAGCTAAGTCCACCTTTTCCAACTCATCGTCAGATTCCCCCCTGGATAAATTCAAGAAATCTGTTAACAGTTGATTTAATCGATCCGTTGTTTCTAATATATCGTCAGTCATTTCCTGAATAAAGGAAGGATCTTGCATGTCCAGCTGGATTGCTTCTGCAGCTGCTTGAATAATGCTTAAAGGATTTTTAATTTCATGTGCAATTCCTGCAGTCATCTGTCCCAGGGAAGCCAGCTTCTCACTTTGCTTTAGATATTCCTCCATTTTCTTCATATCACTTACATCTCTTAGAATGAGGATCGATCCAAGAATATTCTGATCTTCCCCGCTAAATAAAGAAGAGTATATACGGACATCATGCCTTCTGCCGTTCTTATCATAAATATAGCTTTCCTGTTCATTAATTTCTTTTCCTTCCTTTATGGTCCTCCATGACAGAAAATCAGCTTCATTTCTTTTCAATGGAAGATCGATAATATACCTGCCAATTGCCTCAGTTCTGGAAAATCCCGATAACTCCTCCGCCCCTTTATTAAAGGTAACAATCCTTCCATCCTTGTTAATCGTGATGATTCCATATGGTATCGATTCCAATATATAGAACAAATGTCTTTCTTTATTTTTCAATTCCATTGCCATACTTGCCATCGTTTTTGTAAGATTTTCAAGTTCGTCACCCGTATGGAGAAGCTCAAAGTCAGCTCTTTTCCCATCCGAATATTCCTTAGCCTGATTCGTTAAATTCGTTATGGGCTTAATGAATCGAAATGCCCCGAACAATGTCAATAAATAAGTAAGAAAAACGACAATGATAAAACCTTTAAATAAAAGCACTTGTACCTGTCTTGCAGGCTCCATTGCCTGATCGATAGATTCACAAATAATAAGCCCCAATCCGCCTAATGTAATCGGCCTATAGGAAGCGAGCATAAATTCATTAAACAATAATCCTTCCCATATACCGCTTCGATACTTGTTAAGCATTTGGCCAAGTTCATGATTCTTAAGCGTCTCACCAATTAATTGTTCCTTAGAATGTGCAATGATTGTTTCATTTCGGTCTATTAAAACATTCAGTCCCTCTGAACCAATCTTTCCCTCCGAAAGATATTCTGATAGGATATTTAGATTAACATAGGCAAGTATCGCTCCCCGATACTGCCCTCCATCATCAAGGACTGGATACGCAATCCCGATTGTTTTCCGGCCATCTTCGAGGGTAAGCAGATTTGATATGTAAAACGCCTTGGTCCATTTTAATCTCTCTAAAATCTTATTCAAATCTCCCGATGCAGACTTTTTTACATTAGGTATCGTGGTAATTGAATTACCCGATTCATCCATGACGTCGATAAATAGATATAGAGGGTTTTCAGAAACAAGCCGCTCCATTTCCTTCCGGTAAAAATATGTATTCTCTTTAGAATTACTTAGAACGAACTCGGAAATGACACGGATATCATTGATCATTTTGTCAAACATAAAACTGGTTTTCGTGCTGACGGTCTTTGACATTAATTCATTTCGGTATTCAATTTCCGAACGTACCGAATCATTTAGTACATTCATGGTCACAAAATAAATTGAAGCCAGAGATCCAAAGACGACGATAAAGGTCATAAATACATATCTCTTTGTTATCCTTGATTGCAATAATTTTTTCAAAGAAATTTCCCCTGTCAAAGTTGTCCTGAGATTGATTAATATTTAGAAAATTCTTATATATGCTATTATAGTAGAATAAAAGAAACAAAAACACCCTTGCTATAAGTATTGGTTAATGATCCATTACTCTACATGCAAGGGTTCTTTTTAATAAGATTTCAAACGAAATCTTGATCCGCAATCTCTTTAAAATGCTTTAATGTAATATGAACATCTTCATCTCTCATTATGGGTAATAGCTTCCGTATTTCTTTTACTGCTTTATAATCAATTTCACAAATTTGAACAGCTGGATCTCCATAAGGACATTGTAAAATGATTTCACCATACGGATTAATCACTTTTGAATTCCCATAAAACATAATGCCGTTCTCAATCCCTACGCGGTTTACCAACGCTACATAGCACCCATAAACGCTTGCGTAAAACTGGCCTACCCTCTCCCAGCCTGCAGAACTGGAATAGTCACTGCCGAGACCGCCTTCCGGACTATTAATTAAGGCTATCAAGAGAGAAGTGTGGTGGTGTGCAGCAATATGGGGCAATGACGGATGCCATACATCATTGCAGATCAGCATGCTGGAAATAAAAGAACCTATTTGATCCAGGTTTACTTTTTTTCCTCTTGCGAAGTATTTTGCTTCCTCAAAGTCACCGTAATTAGTTGGGTAGATCTTTCTTTGAATAGAGGTAATCTTCCCATTCTGAATCATGATTGCTGAATTGTAAATTTGCTCGCCCTTCCCCTTTTCAACAAAGCCGAATACAACATTCACACCTGTATCTGCGGAAGCCTCGCATACTTGCAAAATTTCCTTTGCATCTGTTGTGAGCGCAACATCAAATAGTTGATCTTTGAGGTCATATCCTGTTAAAGATAACTCTGGGAAAACGAGTAACTCTGCTTTCCCATCATTCTCATGCATTATATCTATCATTTGCGCTAAATTGGCTTGAACATTTCCAAAGAGAGGAGCAACTTGGGCTATTCCTATTCTCATAATCGTTCTCCTTTTCCATTAAGAATAAACAGACCATCCTAAGAAATTCCGCAAGCCTCTGCGAGTACATCTACTAAATGGACTCCTTGCACTTGGCCGCTGCACCCCTTCCGTTCGATTCCAAGACGCATTTGCAAGAGGCATCCTGGGTTTGTTGTGACAACGGTTGCCGCTTTCGTTTCTTCTATATTCTCCATTTTTCCATCAAGGATTTCCATGGACTCCCCAAAATGGAGAAGATTATAAATACCGCCTGAAGCACAGCATTTATCACTGCCTGAAAGCTCAACAAAAGCAGCGCCTGGTACAGATTTCAGTAATTTTCTAGGCTGCTCATGCACCCTCTGGACATTTCTTAGATGACATGAATCCTGATAAGTGATTACACCATTCCATTGCTTCTTAAAAGGAAGAGGACCGAATTCCACCAGAATTTCACTAATATCCCTGGAGGCACGAGAGAATTTCTTTGCCCGTTCAGCCCATTCTTCATCATTTTTCATAAGATCTTCATATTCCTTAAGAAGAGCTCCGCAACCACCGGCATTATTAATATAGTATTGGGATTCTGATTCTTCAAAAGCAGAAATATTTTGCTTCGCAAGCTCCTTTGCACCTTCTATCATTCCTTGATGGGCATGAAGGGCACCACAGCAATTTTGCGATTTCGGAATAATTACTTCACAGCCGGCTACTGTTAGGAGCTCGATTGATAATCTATTTGTTCTGTTGAGCAAGGCATCCGAAATACAGCCTGTAAAAAATGCAACCCGTGCTTTTTTGGAGCCCTTGGCGGGAATGATGGTTCCTAATTTGTTTCTCTTTAATGGAGATTCTACAAGCGGCAGCACGTTTTCAATTTGAGCCAGCGGTTCTGAAATCTTGTGCAATAACTTTGTTTTTTTCACCATTTTTCTAATTCCGGACTTTTGATAAAACCATGTTAAATTCCCTAGTAACCTCATCCGCTTTGGGTATGGAAATACTTGAGATAAGACCAGATGTTTCAGATTGTCATTCATTGTTCCAGCATCATTGTTCATTTGTTCCTCTGCAATGACGTTTTTTGCTGTCTCTAATATGTGCCCATAGGGAACGCCCACAGGGCAGGCCACTTCACAGGCCCGGCAGCCCAGGCATAAATCAATGGGTTCAGACAAGTGGCTTGAAATATCTATTTTTCCTTCGGCTGCCATCTTGACAAGGTTGATTCTCCCCCTTGGTGATGCGGACTCTTTTCCCATTGATTCGTATGTTGGACAAGCAGGCAAACAATATCCGCACTGGATACACTGATTAGTGGCTTCATAGGCCAGTTCGTATAACCGATTGCCCTTTTTTGAAAAGAGAGAAAGCGAATGTATAGATTTATTGTCTTCACTCACATCTTGCGTTTTTTTCAATGGAGCATTCATGTTAAACTAACACCACCTTTGTTTGCCCCGCTTTTGGAAAGATCTTTCCCGGATTTAATATATTGTTAGGATCCCAGGCGTTTTTTACTTTTTTCATGAGACCAAGACCCGCTTCCCCAAGCTCCATTTCCATATATGGCGCTTTAAGCGTCCCAATTCCATGCTCGCCTGATAGCGTTCCTCCAAGTGAAACAGCAGCTTCAAATATTTCACTTACCGCATTTTCGGCTCGTTTCATTTCTTCGATATTTCGTTTATCCGTAATGATATTTGGGTGTAAATTCCCATCGCCTGCATGACCAAAAACCACTAAGTTTAATTCGTACTTTATTCGGATTTGGCTCAATTTCTCCATCATGGCAGGAATTTGGCTTCGAGGAACCGTAGCATCCTCAGAAATTTTAGTTGGCCCCATTTGTGTGATGGCAGGGGAAACCATTCGGCGAGCTTTCCATATTTCTTCTCTTTCCTCTTCTGTTCTGGCAGTTCTAACAGCAGCTGCTCCCACTTGCCAGCAAATCTCTTCACATTTTTCAATTTCCTCATTTATGGCCAAGGGATGCCCATCCACTTCTATAATGACAAGCGCTTCGGCATTTACCGGAAGCCCGCACGGACTAAAATTCTCAACCGCCCTTATACATGCGTTATCCATTAATTCCATGGCTGCCGGCATAATTCCTGAAGACAAAATTTTGGTTATAGCGTATCCTGAGTCAACTAATCTGCTAAATGTGGCTAATAAAGTCTTGCGCGCTTTCGGTTTTGGAATTAATCGCAATGTTGCCTCCGTTACAATCGCCAGAGTCCCTTCAGATCCAACAATTAATCTTGTTAAATCATAACCTGTGACATTCTTAACCGTTTTCCCGCCTGTTCGGACAATTTCCCCTTCGGGTGTTACTACTTCCAATCCGATCACGTATTCCTTAGTCGTTCCGTATTTCAGTCCCTTCGGCCCGCTTGAATTCTCTAATAAATTTCCGCCAATAGTGGACACTTTGGAACTGCTCGGGTCCGGAGGATAAAATAGCCCTGCTTTTTCTGCCTGGTAATGAATCTCACCAGTCGTAACCCCAGGAGATACAATGGCTAATAAGTTTTCACAATCAATGATTAATTTTTTATTCATTCGAGTCATATCCAGGACGATTCCACCTTCAACAGGCAATGGACCCCCGCTTAAGGATGTCGCCGCCCCTCTTGGATAGACTGGGATTTTATGCTTGTTTGCTATTTTCATAATCTTACTTATTTCAATCGCACTCTCAGGCTGGATGGCCAATTGGGGCAAATATTCACCAAAAGAAGCATCATAGCTATAAGAATATAGTTCTTCCAGACTGGTGAGAACACGATTAGCAGGAATAATTCCCTCGATTTCTCTTACTATAGCATCTTCCAATTTTTTCATCCTTTCTAAATCCCCAGCAGCCTCTTAGGGTTGTCACTTACCATTTTCGTAATCTCATTTTCTGTTATTCCATATGCCAGCATTTCTTCTATAAAATTACTTAAGGCTTTAATAGGTGCAATATTATGCCGCTGTCCGTAATCTGTCACCATTACACAGGAATCAGCTCCAAGAACTTTAATGCTCTCAGCCATTTCCCTTGGGGAAATATCGTTAAAGTCTTCACTGCATGCTAAATAACATTTTTCCAGGATGCACCCTTTTTTCACTAATTCTTTTTCTAATTCAAAAGGCACTCTGGCAATACCTAAATCTGTATGCTGAATTAAGATTTTCTCAACTTTTTCCTCAATAGCTGCCTCAACTAATACAAGCACTTCCTCAGCAGCCAGATGTCCCGTGGCCAACACAATATCCGCTTCTGCAACCAGTTCTAAGATTTCATGTACTTCCGGCAGGAGTTTTTTGTTTTCATCCCAAATTTCAATCCCGGAACCAGGATGCTTCATAGAACGCTTGCTATTAAAGAATTTGGTTTTCTTTTTACCAAAATACCTTTGATGCTCTTCAGCAGAAAAAGTAGGCATCCAAATGATTTTCGCCCCTAAACGGATCGCTGCATCTACTGCGGTTGGAGACAACCCTCCTGTAAAATAATTGCACACCAGCCCCCCGTACACATGAACTCCGGGCTCTTTTTCCCGGATTAAACTTGCCCGGTCAACTGTCTGAGCTTCATGTGCCTTTAAAACCACACCCGCCATCTCAGCATTTTTAATATCCTCTATTAGTTCCCAGTCGGTTTGCTTCCTTGGAAACAAACTTGGTGAACTATGAACATGTAATTCAATTGCTCCTTTTAATAATGGATGAAACTCTTGTGCCATAGCCGCCACTCCTTAGCATTAAATTTATTGTTATAAAAGTAATTTGCAATTTCCATGCCAATTTACATTAGTTAAATGCGGAGCCCTGTCGGCTTTGAAGAACTTTTTCAAATTAATATGTAAAAAAATTAAGACAATTTAGTAATTTTTCTTTACAAATGACTAAAGATCCCTAACTTCAATTCGTCATCAGCTCTAATATCATGGTTAACACAATTGGCAAATAACATTAGAGTGACTGCCAAATAAAAAATCCCTCTCTTGAGACAGAAATAGGATTTTACCTAACTGTCAGCAAAAAAGGGAAATACCGATAAAAAATTAATAAATGGGATACATCTGGGTTGCTTGTTAATATGACTCCCATACAATGCACTTCATAGTTTAATAGTAACTTTCTGTTATAATATTATTTTTTTCCTGATTTCTAACTTAACCTTCTAAGTCCTACTGACAGCCACACCACAACCGGAAGCAGCCCAAGAGAAACCACCGTAATCCCCGTCCAGCCTCCAGTCTGCCATACCAGTCCGGCAAGCGTCCCTCCGGTTGCGACTCCAAGGTAATAGCTTACGAGATAGATGCTCGAGGCACCCGCTTTGTGATGAGCAGCGAGCTCATTTACAATGGTCGCCATCAGTGAATGCGCCACAAAGAACCCCAGGCAGGTCAGGCAGAGACCCATTACAACTACTGATAAAGAGTGCACATTGGTAATTAAGGTCCCTCCTATTAAAATGACGGTTCCAACCGAGACCAGTGTGGTTTGCCTAAAATGAGCAGACAGGCTTCCTCCTAGCATGGAACCAGCTATACCGAAGCTGTATGCCAGGTAGGTAAAAGAAATATTTTTTACAGAAAGATTAAAAGGATCCTGTTCGAGATAAAAAGGGAGGTACGTCCATACTCCTGTGAACGAAAATTGGAGGAGGATCCCCATCGTGAATGCAGGGAAAAGCTTCGTATTTTTCAGATGTGAGCCCATGCCTGACAAGTCTTTTTTAACAGATATCTTACTGGGCTTAAAATAATGAGATTTTGGCAAAGTCATAAAATATAGGATGAATAACAGAATGGAGAATCCAAATAGGAAGTAAACAGAAGTCTGCCAGCTGGCCATATCAGCAATG
This sequence comes from Cytobacillus sp., assembly GCF_964223445.1. NCBI lineage: Bacteria > Bacillati > Bacillota > Bacilli > Caryophanales > Bacillaceae > Cytobacillus > Cytobacillus sp. Next base: position 51,315 of record NZ_CAXQGS010000083.1, on the reverse strand, counting down.
TATCCGACGAAGATGCGGCCGGCCATTCCGCCAATGGCATTGGCTGCAATATACATGGTAATGCCGAGACTAACGCTGCTGGAATCCAGTTCCTCCCCTAAATACGCGATGGCAGCTGCAGGCAGGCCCGCTATACAAATCCCCTGCAGGAAGCGCAGCACCAGAAACGTTTCAAAATTAGGCGAAATGGGCAAAAGCACCAGCGGAATAATGGTGCAAACAAGCGTGATATTCATTATTGAAACCCGACCGATTCGATCAGATAGAAATCCAAAGAATAGCAATCCGAAAATCATAGAAACTACAGCAGCAGACAGTGATAAACCGGCTGTTGCAGATGTGATGTCAAATGATTTCACCAGCAAAGGCATAATCGGCTGCACAAAGTATAAATTAGCAAATGCTAAAATGGATGCACTCGTCATCGCAATCATTATTTTTTTAAAGCCGGCATCATGCAGCGAATATTTATCTGATTCCTGTTGTTTAGCATTTACAGCAGTCATTATCCCACCCAGTTCCTTTAATGCGTTAAATCCATTATATCATTTTATCTATAAAAAAATCGAAAATTCCGACTAAATTTCCCGCATGATTTCCATTAAGGACTTTTTCTAACCTATTTTTGAAACAGTGCGCACCTTCATTCCAGTTGCTCTAAATGTTATAATATAGGAATGTACTTTGGGACATGGGGACAGGTTGGTTGTCCCCTGCGGAACGCTGGGACAAGGAACCTGTCCCTCTGTCCCACCAACAAGGGGGTTGAAAGATGATTCCGGAGCGGTTTTTGGAGCCTTTGGAGTTTGCAGCGAATGAGCTGAAGGGGCTACTGCGTGCAGAGAATGAGGAAGATGCACGCCTGGTGCAGAAGGGGCTGATGCTTTTTCGGCAGGGTCTTGTTTATCAGCTTCGCTTTGAGGATGATAAGGTTTTGGCGACAGTCCAGGATGTGACTCCCGCAAAGGTTGAACTTAATCTTGAGTTCATTCATTTGAGCGAGTGTTCCTGCCCGGCTGAAGGTTTTTGCCGCCATCAGACTGCGGTATTTCTGCAGCTTCTTTCCAAAGCCAGAAGTGTGTCCATGTGGATTGAAGAGTGGAGGAAGCCGATAAAGGAAAAGCAGACAGCCAAGAATTGGGGGCTTCAAAGAGCAAAGGATCTTTTGAAATCCTCCGGTCAGCTGAAGACTGGTTATGACGGCTGGGTTGCAGGATTCCAAGAAAGCTTTACCGAGCTGATGGAAAAACAGGGAGAGCCTCGTCCCTATGTCCTCCCTGAGCTTTTCCATGTTTATCTGCGCCGCATGAAAGCTGGAGCACCGGTTGAACAGGAATGGAGGCTTCTTTATTTGCTTATCGGCTATGTCTTTTCTTTTAAAAAGCTGATGGCGCTAAGCAGGAAGTATGGCCACGGCGAAGAATTGATTGACCGTTATTACCGCCATCTCTATCAGTCCCTGATGGAAGATTCCGTTGAGATTATGAACAAACTGTCTGTGCACTCCCTTCCCTTCGCTTTCGATCAATATATTGAAAAGCTGAAAGATGATTCCGCCGGGCTGATCACCGGTTCTTTTGGTTTGGATTATGAACGGGCCCATTTATACAGGCTGTTATGGACACATTTTTTCAAAAAGAAAGAATGGCGTGAAGCGGAGATCCAGAAGCTGGAGCCTTCCATCAAAGAGGAATCGCCCAGTCTTCCCTCTGTGGCAGGTTATGTGCATCTTCTAATCCTTGAACGAAATGATGAACAGGCACTCAGTGTTTTAAGTGTGCCAAATGACTTAATGACTCCTTATATGCTTTACTGGATCGATTATTTTTCAGCCAATAAGGACTGGAATCGGATGGGTCCTTATGCAGAAGCATTTATCCATAAATTACGGGATTACCTGAAACAATCTGATGACTATTATGCCTGTATGGATTTTACCCGGTTGGCCATGAGGGCGATTTCTCCTTATTGCCTGGAAAGCAGCAAAATGGATTTGTACGAGAAAGCCCTTATGGAAACGCTGCCGTACAGCTACAACGATTATGAATACCTGCTTTTTGAAAAAGGCGAATTCATAAAGTGGGCAGATCTGCAGGCGTTTATTGGCTTTGATATTGATTCTCTAGGCAAGGACCGGATCAGGGAAATCAGCAAAAAGGAGCCCTCCATCCTCCTGCCTCTTTATCATCAGTCTATCACTGCCCATATCAATATGAAAAACAGGGATCATTATCGCGAGGCTGTCCGGAAAATGAAAAAGCTTCGCACGCTGTATAACAAGCTGAAACGCCAGGAAGACTGGCAGCTTTTTCTTGAATTGCTGCTTGAAAAAACGAAGCGTCTCCGCGCCTTTCAGGAAGAATGCAAAAGGGGTAAGCTAATCGATGCTTAAAACGAGATTTCTCCATGTGAAAGTGAAACCAATAAACAATGACCGCTACCTGATTTTTGCCGTCAATGAAGAAGGCCGCCTTCTACCCCAGAAAGAATGGATGCCGCTTCTTTTTAACCATCACAGAGAAAGTTTTTTTGGGACTATGCTTGAAGCTGTTGATGCGGACGGAATCAAAGGAATTTCTGTAAGCGGCTGGCAGCTCGTTACCCTGTTTGCGGCTGAGCAGTTCAACCGTTTGATTGAATGGAGCTGGGATGAAACTGCCGAAATTCTCCTGGCTTCCTCTCATGCTCTTTACGATTCAATCGTGGAAAAAGAATGGATGCCGGATTTTGCCGCCTGGGAACAGGATCAATTCCGCTGGGCACTGCCGGAAAGTGTAATTACCGAATTCGGCACGAACTTTTGGGACCAGAATGTAGAAGGCTCCCCTGTCCGGGATTTTATCGGAGATTTATTTCACCGCTCCCTTGATGGCTTTATGAATCAAAATCAGGAAGCGAAAGCACAGTTCGGTGAAAAGCTTGAAGCATTGAGGAGTGAGCACCTCTCACCAAGGGATCTTGCAGCTTATTTTGATGAAGAAAGCTGGCAGGAATGGATCGGTGTCAAATCAAATGAAGCTCCTTTTTCGATTGGACTTAAGCTGGAAGAGCCCGGGGATATTGACTCCAGCTGGGATTTGGCGATTTTCCTTCGCGGAAAAAATAATTCTGATGTCTTTGTCGACTACAAGGACTATTCCAACTATCCGCATGACTGGCATGATTATGATGATTCAATTGAAAAAGAAATCCAGCGCTGGCTTGAGCTTTTTCCATGGCTTGCAGGCAAGCCCGGACAGATCTCCACTTCCCTGACCGAAGATGAAGCCTGGACCTTTCTGACTGAAGCAAGCGAAACACTGCTCGCACTTGGCGTGGAAATTCTGCTTCCTTCATGGTGGCAGGCAATGAAGAACGCTAGCCTGAAAGTCAAAGCCAAAGTGAAAGGAACTGGCAGTCATCGCCCTTCGTTTGTCGGGCTGCAGTCCATGCTTGATTATAATTGGCGCTTCAGCATGAACGGCGTTGATTTAACAGAGGATGAATTCCGGGGCATGGTTGAGGAAAAAAGACGGCTTGTCTACATTCGCGGCCGCTGGATCAAGCTGGATCCCCATTTTGTCCGCCAAATTCAGGATTTAATGAAGAAAGCGGAAAAAGAAGGATTGCATGTCCGTGACTTGATAGAACAGGAGCTTATGGCTGACGAGAGCACGCAGGAAGACGAGCTGGATAATCCTAAGGCTTTTGCCCGTATTCAGATTGAGCTTAACCGCCAGTGGAAACAGATGGTGAAGCAGCTACGCGATATCAAAAGTCTTCCGCTTGAAGAGGTTCCTGCAAGCTTCAAGGGTGATCTCCGCCCTTATCAGAAGCTCGGTATGAGCTGGCTGCTGTTTCTGCGCCGGTATGGTTTTGGCGCCATTCTGGCAGATGATATGGGGCTTGGAAAAACGATTCAGCTGATCTCTTATCTTTTAAAGGTAAAGAAAGAGGAAGACAGCGGCCCATCGCTTATCGTCTGCCCTACATCTGTCCTCGGCAACTGGCAGAAGGAAATCGAGCGCTTCGCACCTGGCATGAGTGTGTATCTCCATTACGGTTCAAACCGCCTGAAGGGCGAAAGCTTTTCTGAAAAAGTAATGGAGTCTGATATTGTGCTGACCTCCTATGGACTGACCCATATGGATCTGGAGGATTTTGAAACCATCGAGTGGAGCTCCATTTCAATTGATGAAGCCCAAAATATTAAAAATGCCCAGACAAAGCAATCGCGGGCTGTCCGAAAGTTAAAGGGCAAGCACCATATTGCCCTCACCGGCACGCCGATGGAAAACCGGCTGACCGAGCTCTGGTCCATTTTTGACTTTACGAACCATGGCTATCTCGGCAGTCTCGGGCAGTTCCAGAAGCGCTATGTGCTGCCGATTGAGAAGGATGATGACAAGGATAAAGTCAGGCAGCTGCAGGCATATATCCGTCCCTTCCTGCTCCGCCGTACGAAGAAGGATGAGGATGTGGCCCTGAACCTGCCTGATAAGCTTGAGCAGAAGGAATATTGTCCTCTTACTGCTGAGCAGGCCTCGCTATACGAGCAGCTTGTCCAGGATACATTCGCACAGATTGAAAAGCTGTCCGGGTTTGAGCGCAAAGGTCTGATCCTGCAGTTATTAAGCCGCTTAAAGCAGCTGTGCAACCATCCGGCTCTTTATTTAAAAGAGGAGAAACCTAAGCATGTCCTTGAACGTTCTGTAAAGCTTGAAAAGTTAAGCGAGCTTGTCGGTGCTGTACATGAGCAGGGAGAAAGCTGTCTGATTTTTACCCAGTATATTGAAATGGGGAACATGATCGCCCGCTTGCTGAAAAAACAATTCGGATTCGACGTGCCATTTTTAAACGGCAGCGTGCCAAAGCAGGAACGGGACAATATGATCAGCCGTTTTCAAGATCATGAATTCCCGGTTTTCCTGCTGTCGCTTAAAGCCGGCGGAACCGGTTTAAATCTGACGGCAGCAAACCATGTCATCCATTATGACCGCTGGTGGAATCCCGCCGTCGAAAACCAGGCAACCGACCGCGCATACCGGATTGGGCAAAAACGCTTTGTTCATGTTCATAAAATGATTGCCACTGGGACGCTCGAAGAGAAGATTGATAGCATGCTCGAAAAAAAGCAGTCCCTTAATGATCAAATTATTACGAGCGAGAATTGGATTACCGAGCTTTCAACAGATGAGCTGAGAGATCTGGTTCACCTGACATAAATTTTTTCAGTCTTCAAGTCCTTGATATGCATAAAGGCTTGAAGGCTGTTTTTTTATTTTCGCATATTCAGGCTTGTTAGGCTTTTGCGTCAGAAAGGTTACTTTGCTGCCTTCTTTTATAATGAAACAGGATAGCAGCTGGTATGTAGGGTTCTTGTCCCCGGCGTTTATCGCCACCTGGCCGAGTTTAAATTTATAATGAAGAAGTCTTTCCTTATCATTTTCCATATCGTTGAACGTGAGTGAAGTATGGCTTCTAAGAGGAATTCTTTGATAGGATTTGTTATTCTGTAGCTGGATGAGCTGAAGCGCATCAAAGAAGCTTGGCTGATGATTGGTGTTTAATCTTTTATTTGCTGTTTGGAAATACAGGTACCCGGTTTCATCTCCTTTATTCACTAAATTACCCCTCCTCTTTATTATTTCCAAAAAGTATATTCGACATATTCTGTGAAAATCCTCCCTGATTCTTAATACCTATATACAATATTTGTTTTCACAAACTGCTTTATTACCATTTAAAGTTAGAAATAACCCGGCACGTGAGTACCGGGTTTCAAATTTAGGGGAAGTGCTGGGGATATGATTGATTCTCTATAGGGAAGGAAAATATGTGGACAGCTGGTTGGGGGTGCCGTCAATTGATTACGGTTAGTCTTCCAGGTTTCTCCTGGGGACGGTTTTGCATTGCGGTTTCACGGATGAAGGATTCAAGCTGGTGAACTCTTTTATTCAGGTCATCGACTCTTTGGTTTGATTTCCCGAGCATCTTTATGAGGCTTTCGAGCATATATTCCAATGCCTTTTCTCTTTCAGACACTTCTTTCAAAATGGAAGTTCCTCCTTGGTCACGGTCACCGGGATATCCTCTGTCTTCTTCCGGTCGAGAAAGCGGACCGATTCCGCTACCACCTCTGTTACATAAATGCGTTTCTTTTCCTGATTATCATAATGCCTCGTCTGAATTCGCCCGGTAATCCCGATCAGCGTTCCTTTCCGGCAATATTGCGATGTATTTTCCGCTGATTTTTTCCATAAAGTACACTGAACAAAGTCCGCATCGATTTCACCCTTCTGGTTGCGGTATTGACGGTTTACTGCCAGCGTCACATTTGTCACCGGAATTCCTTCCTGTGTCCTTTTCAGCTCAGGATCCCTTGTCAATCTTCCAACCAGGATCACTTGATTGATCATAGCTTTCATCTCCTCTCTTTAATAGCTATATCATATCCGGAACTTCTCCACTGTGTAAAAATGCCAAAATGTGTTTTTTGCAGAGCCTTTTCGGCAAAAACACCCTAAAAATTTATTTTTCAGCTCCTTTTCCGCAAAAAACGCCCCCGAAAATCTTATTTTCAACATATACAAAAAGGAAATTCGACAATCTGTCAAATTCGCTTTCAGTTTGGCCTGTGTTATAATTTTTTATAGACAACTTATTTTAGAGATGGAGGTAAGCCATGAAAACATTTAAACTTGTTTCTCTGCAATTGGTGGAAAAAAATGGCCTGATTGATATTGAACTGGATGATGGGTTGATAATCAATAAAGAAGACGAGAAGAGCAACTGGCTCCTGGAGGCATTTATTGATAAATCCTATCTTGAGTACTTCAAAAAGCGCGCTGATGACAAGGACGAGCTGACCATCCAAGTTGTTATTACGAAAAAAGAAAACGATCCAGCCGCATTCCAAACTAAAATTACCTCTATCAATGAACTGGAAAACCATATCAGCATTCTTTTTGAAGGATCACTCAAAAGAACGAAAAATGATTATGCCGAACTTCTGCTTCAGGACCTCTTGGACAAAGGCTTTATTGGAGACAGCCTGCTTGATGAATTTAAAATAAAAATGCAAAGCAAGCCGCGCCTGGCTGCTGCAAAAAAGGAAAATAAAGAAACTCCCGCTCAATCATGACGGGAGTTTTTTATCTATATTAATTTTTAATGAAGTATGCAGCTTTCAAATACTTCCTTGCCTTCTGTAAGCTTTATGTTCAGCTGCTGGATTATGTATTCAATATCCTGCTTTCTATAGCTGTTTATCGGAAATTCTTCCTGATATGCCTGGTAATAAAGAATGGAGGCAAGCTTTAGATCTTCCTCTTCAGCAGGCATTAATTGTTCTGCTTTTTTTTTAACTCACTCTTAAGTTTCTCGATGACATATTTTGCTTCCATTTTACAGGAATAATCATATTCTTCGCCAAGCTCTTGCTGGAGTTCATTAATTTCCTCCATTTGTGTCTGTGCAGGTTTTTCAGAAAGGATTTTATTAATAACCTCATTTATTTTTTCAGCCAGCTCCCCATGGAAAGCAGGATCAGCTTTTGTTTCTTCGCTAACCTGATTGTACCATGAAGCATGTTTATTTATGTATTCACGCCATTCCTCAACAAAGCTTTGCATATTAAATTTGTCTTCATCCCAGTTAATTCTGTTCATATACGATTCGAACGATGTAGTTATCGAACGGGAAATGCTTATTTTAGTCCCTTGGGAAAGATCTTTAAACGCCAACCTAGTTACCCCCCATCATAATATTTCCTCTATAAATTATTCTTATTTTTAATATATCATAATTGCAATACCGAAAGACGTGTACAATATATGGTAACAAAACCATAATTTAAACGCAAGAAAAGGACAGGATCACCCTGTCCTTCCTTTATTACTGATCTTTATTATTCTTATCCTGCATATCTTTGTTATCTTCGATTGCATCTTCGCCCGGCTCGTTGTTGTCTTCCATCATGTCGCCGTCATCATCTGTGTTGATGTCGTTGTCATCTGTATTTTCATTCAGATCATTAGTCATGTCGCCATCATTTACATCACCATTTTCTTCAGTGATTGTGTCGTCTTCCGGCGGCGGCTCCTGGTTATCTGTGGCACATCCTGCTAGTAGCATGGCGGAAAGAACGGATCCTCCGATAAGTGTTAAAAGCTTTTTATTCATCGTAAAAGCTCCTTTCATAAGGTGTATTGTTGACCTGCTGCATTGGTCTTCCTTTATATTTCCCAAAAACCGAAACAACTTGCATATTTTTTTACAGAAAAAATCCCGCACGCTCCGTACGGGATTTCTTATATCATTACCTTTCAATTGCAAACATAATTTCAGCTTCCATTGCCACTTCGCCCTCTACAGTCGCAAGAGCTTTTCCTTTTCCGATTCCTCTGCGGACGGAGAGCAGTTCGACTTCCATGATGAGTGTATCACCTGGGCGCACCTGGCGTTTCCAGCGGCATTTCTCCACACCGGCAAAAAAGGCAAGTTTTCCTTTATATTCATCCAGTGACAGCAGGGCAACAGCACCTGTCTGCGCACAGGCTTCAAGCGTCAGGCATCCTGGAAATACATTGTAATTTGGGAAATGCCCATTAAACACTTCCTCATTGGCACTTACATTCTTTTTGCCGACGGCTCTTTTTCCAGGCTCAAGCTCTTCAATGGAATCCACAAACAGAAATGGGTATCGGTGAGGAATTATTTCTTTAATTTCTTCTACATTCAATTTCATATGTATCGCTCCCCTACAGTATTTAGTACCAGATACTAATAATAGCTTATATTTATTTTACTAAAAAATCGCTTGGACGCAAAGCGGAAACAAAAAAGAAGGGCATCATCGCCCTCCTCTTCATTTTTTTCTTATTCTTTTTCAATCAAATCCACAATATGCATCCAGGTGGACTTTGTAAAAATATCTTTTACTTCCCCGCCGCCGATGACTCCATATCCGACTGCGGCTCCGGCCGTAACGCTCAGGAAAATTAAAAGCACGACAATAATAATCCGAAGCCAGATCGGAATGAGGCGAATGCGAACCCGCCCTTTACGCGGTGATTCTTCTTTGCTGCGTTCTTTCTTCAGTTGTTCACGCGTCTTGACTGCTTCTTGATTACTGTTGTTTACTGACATTTTATTTCCCCTTTTACCTAACGTATTCCGTTGATCAGCCCCATCATTTGATCAGCCATGGAGACAGATCTTGACTGAAATTGATATGCCCGCTGCAGGTTAATCAAATCTGTCATTTCCTTGGACATATCCACATTGGATTGTTCAAGGGAGCCCTGGGCCATTCCTATCTGGCCGCGGAGCGCACCATTCAGCTCAGTAAAGATCCCATCCCCGTCAGCTCCATCAGGAAGACCAAGAAGATTATCCCCTTTTTGCTCCAGGAATTGAGGCTTGTTTATCAGAACCACTCCAAGATTGAATTCCTGGATGGAACCATTGGCTTCTTCTGCCAAAAAGCTCCCTGTTTCGGTCACTTTAAAATTTTTAGCTTGTCCATTTATTATAATCGAATTATTATTTTCATCAAGAACAGGAAGTCCGTCACCCGTCACAAGCATAGTCTCATTCTCCGAAACCGGAGTTAAATAAAAGGCACCCGCTCTGGTAAAACGCACAGCTGCTCCGTCTTCTGTCTGCTCGAGCACTCGGAAATACTGCCCTTCCTTTGTGAGGGCAAGATCAAGCGGCCGTTCGGTTGCCTTTAAAGCACCCTGCTTCATGACGATTTGGGACTGCGCCATCTTTGCGCCTACTCCTTGCCTGATGCCTGCAGGTGTTAGTCTTGCTGTCTCCGCATTCGCATTCCGCTGATTATTGAACTGCTGAAAAAGCAAATCGGTAAAATTGGCTTCTCTTCTTTTATAGCCCGCTGTATCAATGTTTGCCACATTATGGCTGACAATATCCATTTGCTTCTGCAGCTGGGCCAGAGTATTCGTTGCCGTGATCATGGTTCTATTCATTGTTTTTCCCCCTTAGCGGGTCTGCCGCTGGACATTACCCGATCCGTCCAATTTCATTTGCGGCTTTCTCCATACTGCGGTCATAAGCCTGAAGGACCTTTTGGTTTGCTTCAAATGAGCGATAGGCGGTCATCATATCAGTCATCGTCCGGGAAGCATCTACATTGGAACGCTCCAAATAGCCCTGCTGCAGCTTGAATTGGACATTCTGTGCATTATAGGCATTTTCAAGGACGCTCTCTTCTGTCACTGCAAACAGTCCGTCACCCTCTTTACGCAGGCTTTCAGGATTTTGTGCATACATAATGCCCAACCTCGCTGTTTCACCTGCTTCTCCTGTAATCAGACCATCTTCACTCACTGTAAACCGGTCACTGGAAAGCTGAATCCGTTCACCCGCATCATCCAGAATATATAATCCGCTTGCTGTCGTTAAGTAGCCCCCGCCGTCAATGGTAAAATTCCCATTCCTGGTATAGCGCGGCTCGCCATTATTGCCTTCTGCTGTATAAAAGACGGACCCTCTTAAGCCGGTCTCCGGATTAACAGGCAGATTAAGATCAAGCAAGGCCAGGTCCGTATTCAGACCTGTTTCATTCATATCTCCCTGCATGAAAGACGGAATTGTCTCCTGCATATAGACCCCTGTATTAAGGCTGCCCACTTCCTGATTTAAGGGAAGATTAAGGCCTTTCTCGGTTGGAACTGTCTGCTGGCCCATGAGCTGCAGAAGCATCTCCGGAAAAGCTCTCAGGATCGTCTGATCTGCTTTAAAGCCTGGCGTATTGGCATTGGCCATATTATTTGTCAGTACTTCTGTCCTCCGCTGCTGCGCCAGCATCCCGGAAGCAGCCGTGTAGAAACCTCTAAACATCTTTAATCACCTCTAAATTGCCATTCCGAACATCTATTTACCTCTATTATAAGAAACTTTCCGACAATAAACATTAAAAATTTGAAGAATTGAGTCAGATTTTGAAAAAAGCTGTACCTTTTTTTAATCGGCTGGAATGGGAGAAAGTTTACAATAGATAACTACACTATTTATTTTTCAGATATCGGTCTTTTGGCTAGTTTATCGGTCAGAATTCATTTTTATCGGAACATTTTCGCGGATATCGGTCTGATTTGGATTTTATCAGCCACTTTTTCAATTTATCGGTCACTTCGCGCCAAACACCGTTTGAGCTGTTCCAAAAAGAAAAACCCGCCAAAAGACGGGTTCCTCACGATTATATAAGCTTCTTCTTCGGAAGCTTATCAATATTATCAAGCATGATGCCAGTTCCAACGGCAACGCAGTCCATCGGGTTTTCGGCAATTAAGACAGGTACTTTCAGCTCTTCAGCCAGAAGCTGGTCGATTCCGTGAAGAAGAGCGCCGCCTCCTGTCAAAATAACCCCGCGGTCAATGATGTCTGCAGACAGTTCAGGCGGAGTGCGTTCAAGCACGCTTTTAGCAGCCTGTACGATGACTTCAACGGATTCAGCCAGAGCACCCTGAACTTCATCGGAACGAACTGTAATTGTTCTTGGAAGACCTGACACCATGTCACGGCCGCGGATTTCCATTTCCTCATTTTTGCCGCCAGGAAAAACCGTCCCAATGGTTACTTTAATATTTTCGGCCGTTCTTTCACCGATTAGAAGCTTGTACTCTTTTTTAATATATTGAAGGATTTCGTTGTCGAATTTATCTCCGGCCATCTTTATGGATGAAGACGTAACGATGTCTCCCATTGATAAAACCGCCACGTCTGTTGTACCGCCTCCGATATCGACAACCATGTTTCCGCTCGGCTGGAAGATATCCATGCCGGCTCCGATTGCCGCAACCTTTGGTTCTTCTTCAAGATATACCTTTTTGCCGCCGCTTTTTTCAGCAGCTTCCCTAATCGCCTTCTGCTCAACACCTGTAACATTTGTCGGGCAGCAAATCAAAATGCGCGGCTTTGATAAGAAACCTTTAACATTCAGTTTGTTGATAAAATGCTTCAGCATCGCTTCTGTCACATCAAAGTCGGCAATAACCCCGTCTTTTAGCGGGCGGATTGCCACAATGTTCCCTGGCGTACGTCCGACCATGCGGCGTGCCTCTTCTCCTACGGCCAGTACTTTGTTTGTATTTTTATCAATCGCAACTACAGATGGTTCATTCAGCACAATTCCGCGACCTTTAACGTGGATTAGCACGTTGGCAGTTCCTAAATCAATCCCAATATCCCTAGCAAACATTTCTTTTTTTCCTCCTTGCAAAATGGCCAGCTTCTGTCCGCACCTTTGAAGGCTCTCTCTATTTAGGCATTCTTAAAGCGAACTTCGCTTATTAATTTTTTAGTTAGATGTTCAAGTCATTATTCGTAACAGCAGTTTAAGCCGCGCAAAAAAAATCAGTTCTTTATAAAAAGAAATGATTTTGCCCGGCGTTCTCTTTAGGAGTCCTAGTCTTTACGAACCAAGTCCTATCCTAATTTTATATTTTAACACATTCCTTGTGAAAGCAGTAACATTTTGACAGATTTTGTGAGACTTTTTGAGGGTTTTTGTCGAAATGGGGAAATAGATGCAGGCGACTTAGGAAGGGGCTTAAATCCATAGAGCAAAGCCTTGGTTCAGGCCATGGAAACAGCTTATGATCTTTTAGCCCCCGGAGCCGCATGAAGGTTCATCATGTACAGCAAAAGAAAAATTGCCATGGTACAGCTAAAAACGGCAGTCTTTAGCCTTTGACGCCTTTATCGGCGCTTTTTAATTCTTTTCATTTAACTGGCTCTTCTTCCATTTCCTCTTTTTTGTATTTCATTTTAGTGGCTTCACCGCCGCGCAGATGGCGGATCGATTTATGATAATCCAGGATTTCCTTTACTTCGTTTGCCAGTTCAGGATTGATTTCAGGTAATCTTTCCGTCAAGTCTTTATGGACTGTACTTTTGGATACGCCAAACTCCTTCGCGATTACGCGAACCGTTTTTTTCGTCTCCACGATATACTTTCCAATCTTGATAGTTCTCTCTTTGATGTAATCGTGCACACCACTCGCCCTCCCCAATTTGGATGTGAGAAGTGTGAAATGAGACTCGCTTTCTGTCTGGTCTTCAACTGTATTCCGCATGGTTTCCTGATTAAATGAACTTAATCGTGCATGCGCCCGAAAGGCTTGCTTTCAGCTTGCGAAAATTAAACATGTCCTCAACATATTCATTAGTTTAGTAAAACGATCCCTCACCTCATACATTCTCTTTGTAAGGTTTGTAACAGTTTATTAGCTTGGTTGAGGTAATATGCACGAAAAACACAATAGGGACAAGGTTTTGTGTAAATTTTTTGAAAATAGGACATCTGGAGGCCAAAAATTAGAAATGTTTTCAAATAATTCTTTGGGGTATTTGAAAATTAAGCAGTCTAAAGACCAGTGACAACTTTCCTAATTTTAATTGTTCCATTGATAAGGTTCAGGACTTTTCCAGCATATTCGACAAAATCCACCATTACCGGGTAATTCATTTCCAAGCCAATAAACAAATTCCTTAGCAGCAGATAATTTCATATATCTAGGAATTACAGAGCGGATTGAACTATATGCATTTTCGGAAACAAGGGAAAAGAGCCAGGAACTCCTCCCTATTGTGAAGCGGATATTAATACCGTACTATTTTTTTCGGAAAACAATTCATTTAATTGGTTATGAAACCACAATATTCCAAAAGATAGGATGAGCATAGTATGCAAACACGCAAGGAAAGGATTCTAAATGATAAAAGAAAGAAGATAAAAGCAAGAGGAATGGCGGCAGCCAGCACCGTTTTTGCTGCAGTAATTGCATCAGCCGGTTTCAGCTCTTCAGCAAAAGAAGCTCAGGCATTAACAGGCACCTACAAAGTGAAGCAGGGAGATACTTTATATAAAATCTCCAGAGAACATGATATGACTGTTAAAGAATTGAAAGCGGTTAACCGCCTTAGGTCTGACACGATTCATCCAGGCCAATCATTGGAGGTCCGGACTGAGCGCCATACAGAAGAACCCTTTAATAACGAGACAGCTGTTTATACCGTTGTGCCCGGCGATACACTATGGGGGATCGCAAAGCGCTACCGCATGAATGTCAATGAATTGAAAACATTGAACAAGTTAAAAAGTGATATGGTACTCATCAATCAGAAATTGACCATTAAAGGTGACATATCCAGAATAAAAGCAGGCATCACTGGTGCCGCAGACAATTTCACGGTGGAATTTAAAAACGGGGATGATTATTTCACATTGAGGGTACCCTATGGAACAGCACAGACCTATCAAAAAATGTCAGGAAAAGAAGTCCTGGTGGTATATAAGGGCGGTTCACTGATCGATATACAATAAAGGCATGGAAAGCCGCATTCTGCCGGCTTTCCATTGGTTAATCCATATCACCCACCCGCTCACCAACATTCCAACCACAGTCATTAAAAAAGGGATCTCATTAGACTGTCAGTTGCATTAATCAATTCCCCCAAGGTTTTATGTCCCCTCTGCTGAAATTGAAAAAGCAATTCAACAAATAAGTAAGCTGCAGTTAAAGCATCCCCTGCTGCACTATGGCGGTCATATATGCGGGTGCCGAATGCCATGGCATACCTCTCAAGATCGCGCATATCGTAGGACGGGGCGATAAAGCCAATCAAATCCAGCGTGTCAATGGTCAGGAACCTTTTTAAAGCAAGCCTTTCGCGTTTAAATTCACTTTTGAGAGCAAGTGCATCAAAGCTTACATAATGGCCAACCAGGCATACTGCTTCCCTGGATTCGACATAGTCAAAAAAGCTCTGAATAGCTTCCAAGGCCTGCGGGGCATCTTTTACCATCTCATCGGAAATAGAGGTTAATTCTTTTATTCCCCGAGAAATTTGTCGGTTTGGGTTAACATATGTCTGAAATAGGTCCTTTTCCTGCACTTGAAGCCCTTTTACCGGAACGGCGCCGATCTCAATGATCCTGTCTGCCGCAGAAACTTGGAATCCTGTAGTTTCAGTATCAAATACAATAAAATTCAGATCTTCAAGCGGCGTTGATAATGGAATGTTTTCATATGTTAAGGAACATGTCACATTTTTTCTGAGAAAAAACATACCAGCCTCCTTTCAGAGATATTAAGAGAATCCAGCAATTGCCTGACTCTGCAGCTCCCTTAATGTCTTTAAGCTTAGAATCAATTCTTCTTTTTCGCGGGTAGACATTCTTGTAAATGAGACAACGGAAGAGAGAGCGGCACCTGATTTTTCCTGCTGCCAGCGCTGGGTTACATACAAGGTCATAATAGTACTTACTGCTTCCTTCAAATCGTGTGCAAACTCCTTTGAGAATACCTGCCTATCCTTCAGGAAATCTATTTTTTCAAGTGGGGTGCCTGATATTTTTCCATGCATAAGTGACAGTATCTGCAAACTATGGTGATAGGGAAATAGAACCTCTTTTTTCATATCCATGCTTTTTCGATGCAGCTTGAATAGGGACCGGATCGGCTGGTCCAGGGTGGGAATGGAATGTTCCTTTTCCAGCTGTGCCAGCCGGTATAAAAAAATTCTGGACCTTTTTATCTGCTTCGCAGACTGTGCTTCAAATTTCGCATGCAGCCCTTCACTCCCCGCAATTAGCCGATAGGAGAAGAAATTTTGCGCTAATAATAAATGGTCATTTGTTGATTGAAGCATCCATGTCCGCAGCCGCTCCTCCCAATCTGCCAGCGAACCCCGCCATTTTTGTTCACTGCACATCATGAGTCCTTTGCAGCGTGCATAGCCAGCCGCTTCCATATTAGAAGTAATTCTTTTTCCCAGCACATCAAAAAATGCCGAGGCATCCTCTGAATGATTCTCATAAACCAGGAAATGGTCCTGATCTGTGAGCATGAACTGTTCTCCACGGCCGCTTGAGCCCATTTGATAGAAAGCAAATTCGCATGGCTGCTGCAAACCTTTTTCTACCAGTTCAGAAATAGAAAGAGCAATAATTCTGCCTGTAAGGCGATCGTATAGCTTTGTAATGATTTCAAGTATTTTTAATATGGGAACACGGTCCCTTATTAAAGAATCAATAATGTCATAGATGCCGGTTTTGATTTGCGGAAGGCTGCCCCGGTCGGCTTTTTCAATTTTTAGAACTGTCTTCATCACATTCTCGTTTTTCTTTCTCAGCAAATCTGATAGTGTCACAATCCCCGCCACCTTGGAATCTTCCATGACAGGAAGGTGTTTGACGCCCTTTAACAGAATCAGTGAAAGGGCATCATAGTAATATGCAAACCTTGATATCGTGACTGGGTTTTCCGTCATAATGGTTCTTGCTTGAGATGATAAATCTGCACCTTTAGCTGCGACTCTTTCCACTACATCTCTTTCCGTAATAATCCCTATTAAGCAATCATTATCTGCAACAAGGACCGAACTAATTTTCCTGCTATGCATTAATTTAGCGGCTTCCTGAATGGTTGCGGCCGGACCAACTGCCGCTGCTTCAGTACTCATGACATCCTGAACCCTGACCATGAATGCATCATTTTCTCCAAAATCTGTCGCGCGCTTTACCTGTTCTGCAAGTGATGCGTAAACATCTTTCAATCTGATGGCTGCCTGCGTCAGCAAGTAATCATGAACAGAAGGGTCATCCCATCTTTTTCTCACCACTTCAAACGGAATAAACATCGCCCTTACCTCGCTGGAGGCTTTGACTTCGACCATTGACTCTGTATCAATCTGTTTGGAAACTCCAAGGAAATCGGCAAGACTGGAAAAACCAATCAATTCCCCTGCCTGGACTACTTCAAGCACTTCTTCCCGTCCATTGTGTTCATTTTTTACCAATACCTCTGAAAGACCTTCTAAAATGAGCAGAAGGCCTTCACGCTGTTTATCTTTTTTCAGGATAATGTCATTTTTCCCATAGCGGCGGACTTCACATAACGATAGAAGTGAAAGGGCTGTGTCAGATTCCACCCCTTGAAAAAAGGGGTGAAGCCGCACAGCCTCCAAACGGTATAGATTATACAGATTTTGATCCATCATCGTTCATCCATACTTCACCATCTTTATAGACCATTTGCTCCGGATAGCGAAGATCCATAACCTCCTCCTGAATTTTTTGCGAAGGAGCAGCTGTCATAAGAGAAACAATGATATTAGCTGCAAATGCAGCAGCAGCACCAAACACACCAGCGCCTGTATCAATGATACCCAGGATGGTAAAGCCGCCATATTTAGCAGCAAAGATATAAGCCAAAGTTACACCTAATCCGACCAGCAAGCCGGCAATGACGCCCTGTGAGTTTGAACGCTTCCACCAGACACCCAGAACAAGCGCAGGGAAGAATGTTCCTGTCGCGAGCGCGAATGCCCAGGCAACAATTTGCGTAATCGCTCCTGGAGGATTAAGTGCAATAAGGCCGGCCAAAAGAGTGGCGATTACAATGGACCAGCGAGCAACAGAAAGACGTGTCTTTTCAGTTGAATTCGGTTTTAGCACGCGGTAAAAAATATCATGGGCAAACGCAGAAGATATCGCAATCATCAAACCGCCGGCTGTTGATAATGCAGCAGCCATTGCCCCCGCTGCCACAAGACCAATGACAAACATGCCAAGATTGGCAATCTCAGGTGTTGCCATAACGACAATATCATTCGAGATAATGAGTTCATTCCATTGCAGCACGCCATCGCCATTGCCATCAGCGACTTGCAGCTTGCCTGTATCAACCCATGTTTTCGTCCAGGCAGGCAGTTCTGTAATTTTGCTGCCGGCAACCTGTGTCATTAAAATGAAACGGGAGAATGCAGCGTAGGCAGGTGCAGACAGATAAAGCAAGCCGATAAACAGCAATGCCCATGCTCCAGACCAGCGTGCGGCTTTCATCGTGGATACCGTATAAAAGCGGACAATTACGTGCGGAAGTCCGGCTGTACCAGCCATCAGTGTAAACATAAGGGCTAGGAACTGCCATTTCGTTCCATTTGTAAATGGCGCAAAATATTCAGAGATTCCAAGCTCCCGGTCGAGCTCACCCATTTTGCCTACAAGCTCTCCATATGAAAGCCATGGCGCCGGGTTTCCTGTGATTTGAAGGGACATGAAAACGACTGGAATGATATAAGCGATAATCAGAATGACATACTGAGCAACCTGTGTCCAAGTAATTCCTTTCATGCCGCCGAATGCAGCATAAAAGGCAATCAGAACGACACCGATCATAGTTCCAAGTTTCGCATCAATTTCGAACAGGCGGCCAATAACCACTCCTGAACCGGAAAGCTGGCCAATCGAATAGGTGAAGCTGATGATGATCGTACAAAGGGCTGCAATCACACGGGCTGTGTGGCTGTCAAACCGGTCACCTATGAATTCAGGAACCGTGTAGCGGCCATATTTCCGCAGCTGTGGCGCCAATAGGAAGGTTAAAAGCAGATATCCGCCCGTCCAGCCCATAATATAGGCAAGACCGTCATAGCCCAGGAGCATGATCGTTCCCGCCATCCCGATAAAGGAAGCGGCACTCATCCAGTCGGCGCCTATTGCCATTCCATTAAAGACTGGCGGCACCCCGCGGCCTGCAACATAGAACTCCGATGTCTCTTTTGCCTTATTATAGATGGCTATGCCAATATACAAAGCAAATGTAGCTAGAATAATGGATAATGAGACCAAGAATTGCGTATCCAAAGACATCCCCCTTTTTTACGGACAAATTTTTAATGACGCCCCTTTTATCTCTGTTATAGCGGCGGCTTGAACAGCCGCTCATTTTTCTTAATGATCAAGGACCTTCCCTGAACTGATTTGTTCATTTTTGTTTTCATCAATTCCATATTTCCGGTCAATGGCATCCCCCATTTTGGCATTAACGAACAGCAGAATGATAAAGGTCAGTACAGCTCCCTGTGCGCCCATAAAGTAATGGAATGGAAATCCGTTAATCGAAATATCGCTTAATGGTTCTGCAAAAAAGACCACGCCAAAAGAGGCAAGAAATCCAATAGCAAAATAAATGATCATATTCCGAGTCTTTTCGCGGAAATAACTGTCCGCTACTTTTTTATCAATTTTTTTCAAAACTCCACCCCCGGTAAAAATGATAAATTCACCACTCTTGATTCTGATTAACAGGCTTTATTATCAGGAATCACTCCTTTATTGGTTATCTGCAGCTAAATCGCTGCTATTTCACCGGATCCGTTATCCGGACCCGGACAAAACCATTACCTTAAACTGAAAATAAATTTGACTGTATCCATGAAAGGTGCGGGAACAAGAATGATTTGAACGAGGAAGTAAGCAAAGATTGATAGAAATGGAACTGCCAGGAAGATCGGCCTTTTCTTTCTTAAAGCAAGAAAAAGGCAAATCCCTGTAATGACCATCATAGACACTAACGTAAGCAATTTGGTTCCTCCTTTTTAGAAAGCGCTGTCATTTTTTTCTGCTTTCCGCTTTAAGTTTGAAAACAGGCGACTAAGTTGTTTTCTGACTTCACTTAATTTTAAGAAAATTCATACTTCATTATGTACAAAAATCATTTCCAGGTCAAGTACATGCTGGAAATATAATTAATTTTTTTAAAAGTGACCCATTGCTCCGTTGATGCTTAAGGGTTTTATCCAATAAGCCTGGTTGGCAGAAACTTTAGGGCATTAGAGGAAAACACTATAGTGATAATAAATACTCCGCAAAAAAAAAGAGCCTGTCCGGCTCTTTAATCCAATTCTTTGATAATAATAGTAATGGCTTCCAGCAAATCTGCATCTGACCAGCTTGCCATGCTCTTTTTGCCTGCTGCTGCCAGTGCGTGGGAAGCAGGAATATGCACAAAACCCGCCGGTGCTTCAATGTTTGCGGATTTCAGCAGATGGAGCACGGAATACATAACGTTATTGCATAGATAAGTCCCCGCTGTGTTTGAGATTGATGCAGGAAATCCCTCTTCTTTAAGTCTATTAACCATCCGGCGGATCGGAAGGGTTGAAAAATAGCCATCGGGGCCATTTTCCTCTATCAGTTTGTCTTCAGGGGCAACTCCGCTATTGTCCGGCTCCCCATCCTGGCAATTGATTGCAATTCTTTCCGGTGTGATGGCTGTGCGGCCTGCAGCCAGTCCGAGAGAAATCACTGCATCCGTTTTTTTCTCCATTACTTCCTCTGCTATTTTCTTAGGTGCAAGATTAAAATCCACCGGCAAAAGGTGTCCCATAATTTCATAGTTTCCAACAGCTTTGCCATTCAATGCATTCACAATCTTTTCCGTCGGATTGATTGGAAAATCAAGAAAAGGCTCAAATCCGGTTAATAGAAGCTTCTTCATACTTTCTCCCCCTATATAACTCTTCGTTTTTCGAAATATTATACAGGATGATGGCAGAATTGTCGAAAAAATGTTAATTCGACAAAAATCGGATGGTACCTGTCACCAAAAAAGAGCCCGCCATTTCGGCAGACTCCCTATTATTAGGCGTCAGTTGATTCAGTTGCAGAGTCTTCTTCAACTTGGTCGTCAGTTTGACCTTCGTCTTCAGAAGTTCCAGCTGGGTCTTCTTCTGTATCAGCAGACTCGTCTTCTTCCGTATTTCCTGCATTTTCATCTGCAGGTTCTTCAGCAGAACCTTCGTCTTCCGTTTTGCCGGACTCTTCTGTTGACTTGTCCTCAGAAGGAGCAGCTTCGTCGTTTTCTTCAGTTGCACCGCTGTTTTCTTCAGCATTTGCTTTGTCAGTTGTATCTAACTCCTGTAAAGAGCTAAGCGGCTTATTGAAGTAATCAAGCGGATTGACCGGCATTCCGTCCTTGCGGATTTCAAAGTGTACATGTACGCCTGCTTCTTCATTAAACAAGCTTTCGCCTGCCTTTGCTAGAGCATCACCTTGTTCTACCTGGTCGCCAACCTTAACATTCATCTCTGTAACAGATTGATATTGTGTTACAATTCCTTTGTCATGCTCCACTTCAATAACATTGCCCAACAGTGAATCTTCTTCTACCTTGGTTACTTTTCCGCTTAATGCAGCAAGGACATCAAAAGTTTCTCCATCCTTGGTAGCAATATCAATACCTGTGTTCGGATGGTATGTGTTATTGTAAAATACTAGAGCAGCTTCCTGTTCTTCAGCCTTGCCGTCATAGTCATAGAATTGTTTTTGAATGACAGCTGAGTCTGGATCTTTGACAGGCATTACGAAGTTTTCCATTGCGCGGTTAACTTCCAATGCTGGCTCGTCGTACTTTTTGCCGGTAATATCAGTGGCTTCGTAATCGTAGCTGTCAGTGTCTGTAGCGTTGTCGCTTGTCTGATACCAAAGAACACCGGTTAGAATGATTGCTGCACTTGCAATGTAGATAGCTGGGAATGCCCACCGCTTCTTCATAAAGCGTTTAAAGCTGGAATCTTGAGAAGATCGTTTCTTTTCTTCCTCTCTCATTTATCATCACCTCAGCAATCAGTCTGAACAGATTGAGAGGATTATATACATTTCTAAAAAAAAATTTTTTGGGCTTATTTTTCGACAAAGGTTTTCGGATTATGCATGATTTGCGTAAAAATTTTAAAAGGAGTTTCTGATAGATGGTTAAGTGGATAATACGTGTGCTGCCTATCCTTTATATGGCGCTTATTTGGGTCCTGTCCAGCATGCCGGCAGATGCAGTGGTGGAGCTGCCGGATTTGGCGGTGGACCGTTTTATAAAAGAATCTATGCACCTGATTGAGTTTGGTATTTTGTATGTTCTTCTGGTTTTGGCTGCTTTAACTGCATGCAAGCTAACGCCGGGAGTGAATATTCTTTTGGCTGTTTTTGCGTGCTTCTACGGAATTCTCGATGAGATCCATCAGTCATTTGTACCGTACCGGTCTGCTGCTGTGATTGACGCTGTTAAGGATATTACCGGTGTAGCGGTATGCTGGTATTTTATCAGCAGGGCTCTTTTTTATGGGAAGTTTGAAAGGCTTAGTAAGCTTCTTGGTTTCTTTAAAAGGGCAGCATGAAAGAGCTGATTCTCTATGAACCAGCTCTTTCGCTTATTTCTTAGCCGTGACTTTCGTCAGCAGCTGGTCGGAAGCGGCAACTTCTACCCCTTTATAATAATGGGCAACGATTTCTTTGTAGTTCTTTCCTTCAGCCGCCATGCCATTTGCACCGTATTGGCTCATGCCGACCCCATGGCCGTAGCCCTGGGTGTTGATAATGATGTTGTCACCTTTGCGTTCCCAGGTAAAGTCTGTTGATTTCAAGCCCAGTTTCTCTCTGATGTCTTTTCCGCTGACTACTTTCCCGTTAATATCCACTTTTGAGACCCGCTGGCCGGCTGTTCGCTCGGTCACGTTTCCTATCGTGCTATCATTAGGGAGTGTCACCCCCAATTTCCTTTCAAAATCCTGAACGGTGAATACCTCTCTGCCGTTAAACTTCGGAGACTGGAGGTCCCATTTGCTTTCTACACTTTTTAGGTAAGGAACGGAATTTGGCCAGATGGCCTCGGAGTTTTCAGTAAATCCATTGCTTGTTGAAAAGAAGGAAGCTGTAATCGGTGAGCCATCGAAAGTGAGGATCTGACCTCTGGTTTCGGTAACGGCTTCTCTTACCTTTTCGATTTTCCACTTATAATCTTGTTTCCATTGCTGCCTCAGTTCCTCATCATTTTTATAAACCTGATGGGTTACTGTATCGTAAACTAATGCCCCCTCAGGAAGTTCAACGCTATCTTTATTCATTAACTGCTTAACAATAAATGTCCTTGCTGCCAATGCCTGAGCCTTCAAAGCTTCCTCTTCAAATTCAGCCGGCATTTCCGATGCTACTACTCCGACGATATACTCTTCAAGCGGAACCGTCTCCAGCTTTTTCTGTGCAAGGCGATAGACCCCTACCTCTATGGCTGGCCCTTGGGGAATTTCTGCCGCCGTCTCTTTCTTGGTCTCAGTCTGAAGCTCCTCGCCAAGCTTTCCGCTGACTTTCCCTTCTGTAAAGGGTATCACGAGCAGGGCGGGAACGATGAGCGTGACGGCAAACAACAGTGCGGCTAGTACGATGAAAGGTTTGAATTTTGTCATGTTTTAAGCCTCCATAGCAAATAAATAATTCGAACTCATTTCATGTTTATGGCTATGGACAAGCTATTATGACAACTTAATGAACCGGAATGCGATTTATCCAATTTAAGCTTTACTGCCCCGGATAAATTCGATAAAAGCTTTTGAGGCCGAGAGATCCATTGAACTTTCATTAAATACAAGCCATGTTTTCCGGTAAAGCTTTTCACCCTTGAAGCTCAATTCCCATGTGTTTAAATCCTTGCAGCCTTTAAGGCAAATTTCCGGCAGGATTCCATAACCCAGCCCATTCAGAATCATTTCACGGCATGTATCGATAATATCTACTTCCATTGTAATAGCCGGAGGAAGGTCGAAGTTTTCCTTCCACCAAAGATCGATTATATTTTTCAAGGATGGATCGGTGTTATAATCTATTCTCGGCAGATATGGAAGCTGTTCTAAATCGATTTTATCCTTTGAAGCAAGGAAGATTCTCTCTTCATCTATTAACATTTTTGGCCCCTTCCACTCATAAGGGTCACGGACGATGCCAACATTCGCCTCTTCTTTCTGAATCATTTGGATAACCTCATAGCTGAAGCCGGTTTTTAACTTCAAGTCTACCTGTGGATATTGAATTAGAAATGCAGCCAGTATTTCAGGCAATCTATATCTGGCATACGTTTGCGAGACGCCAAGCCTTAATGCTCCTCTTACCTCACCCTCCATGCTGCTGAGAAAATCCTTCGTTTCTCTTAGCTGATGAATCATCCTATTGGCATATTCCACTAAATATTCCCCTTCGGATGTAAAATCCACTCCTCTCTTTCTGCGTGATAGGATTTTTACAGCAAATTCTTTTTCCAGCTGTTGAATCCTATATGTTAATGAAGGCTGCGAGATATACAGCTGTTCCGCAGCTTTCGTAATATTCCGTTCTTTATGGATCGTCTGCAGGATGAGCCAATCTTTTTCGTCCATTTCAGCCTCCATTGAAATAGAAATTTTTTATCGTTAACAATAAAATATCAATATTTCATTTATTTTACCATTCCCCCTACAATAAAGTTATAAATAGTAAACATTCGTCGGGAGGAACTTAAAATGGCTAAATATGATGTAGTAGTGGTGGGAGCCGGCAATGCGGCACTATGTGCGGCAATTTCGGCAAAGGAGAATGGTGCAAGCGTCCTGGTTCTTGAAAAAGGTCCTGAACATAAGCGCGGAGGCAATTCATATTTTACAGATGGGGCCATCCGTTTTGCTTATAACGATTTAAGCGATATCAGAAGAATCATGCCATTATTGACAGATGAAGAAGCCGGTAACATTGTTATGCCGGAGTACAGTGATTCTGACTATTATAATGATTTAATGAGGGTGACGGAAGGCCAGAGCCATAAGGAGCTGGCAAATCAGCTTGTTTCAAAGTCTTATGAAACAATCGTCTGGATGAAGGAGCAGGGTGTTGAATTTGAACTGAATTATGATAATCAATCATTTAAAAAGGATGATAAAATTCACTTCTGGGGCGGCCTTCCTGTTAAAACGAAAGAAAAAGGAATTGGCTTAATGAAGGCACTTTTCCAGCGTGCCAAGGAAGCAGGCATTGATATATGGTATGAGGCTCAGGCAACCAAGCTATTGACGGAAGACAGCAGAATCACCGGCGCAGTTGTTAAGCAAAGAGAGAAAGAACTTACCGTAGAGGCAAACAGTGTCGTGCTTGCCTGTGGAAGCTTTGAAGCCAATAAAGAAATGCGTTCCAGGAATTTAGGACCTGAGTGGGAAGCAGCTGCTGTCCGGGGCACAGAATTCAATACAGGTGACGGAATCAATATGGCGATTGAGGCTGGAGCCGAAACATTTGGAGAATGGTCAGGATGCCACTCCATTGGTACAGACTATAATGTTCCAAAGGTCGGTGATTTCACAAAGCCAGGCGATATCTTCAAGAAGCATTCATACCCGCTGGGAATCATGTTAAATAAAGAAGGGTACCGCTTTGTGGATGAAGGCGCCGATTTCAGGAACTATACCTATGCGAAATATGGACGGGAAATTTTAAAACAGCCTGGACATGTTGCTTACCAGATCTTTGATAGTCAAGTAAGACCTCTTCTGCGCAAAGAATATAATCTGAAAGAAGCAACTGTTTATAAGGCAGACACACTCGAGGAATTAGCGGAACTGATTCCTGTTGAAAAAGAACAGTTTTTAAAGACCCTTCACGAATATAATGATGCTGTTCAAAATGGTGATTATAATCCGTCTGTGAAAGATGGAAAATCAACATCAGGCATCACTCCTGAAAAAACAAACTGGGCACTGCGGGTTGAGAAAGGACCCTTCTATGCCTTCCCGGTTACATGCGGAATTACCTTTGCCTTTGGCGGACTACATGTAAACACCGATGGAGAAGTACTAAATAAAGAACAGACCCCCATTCCAGGGCTTTTTGCAGCAGGAGAGATGGTTGGGGGAATCTTTTATAAAAACTATCCGGGTGGATCAGGCTTAATGTCCGGCGCTGTTTATGGAAAAGTCGCCGGAACTCAGGCCGCATCCTTCGCAGTGAACCAATCCAGGGCTACAATTAAATAACTATAATGGCGTGCACAGTTAAATTGGGCACGCCATTTTTTCTTCAAGCTGTCTCATCCCTGCCAATAAAATGCGAAAGCTCCTAAAATAACCCCGATCCAAATCAAGAATGAAACAGCACCCGCTTTAAGCAAATCTCTCTCACTAAAATGGCCATATGAATAACTGATTAAATGGACAGGCGATTGTGTGATAAAGAAGAAGCCTGGAATACCTGCCAAAAGCACGGCCTTCACCAGGTTTAGTGCCGGGAAGCCACTTAGTACATCCCCAAGTGAAATCACTAAAGGAAGCATGATGGCGAGGAAACCTAAGACATTCACAAACATGATTCTCATCAATGAAGTTAATAGAACTAGGATCAAAGCAGTCATAAACGGAGTCTTCAGGGCAAGGAATTGCGTGAGATACTTTACCAGAACATCGATGGTGCCTGTACTTAAGAGCATTCCTGAGACCATGAGCGTAGAAGCAAAGAACAGAACGATATCCCAATTAATCGATTTTCTCGCCCGCTCCCATTCCCAGACTCCGATTCCCGGGAATATGGTCAGACAAGCGCCCAAAAGTCCAATGAGGGGAATTGAGTATCCATGCATGCTTTGTGTGATCCAAAGAGCAAGTGTAACGCCCATAATCGCAAGCATTTTCTTTTCTCTTGAACTGATCTTTCCCAATTCACTGATTTTGGCTTCAAGCAGACACAGCAAATGTTCTTTGTTTATTTTTTCCGGCGGAAACATGATGATGAATGCCAGACCGAGCAGCACGGCAAAAATCGCGATTGGCACTCCAAAAGTAAGAGTCCATTGCAGATAATCAATATGATGGCCGCTATCGGACAAAAGACTGTAAGCATAGATCGTAGAACTTGCTCCTGTAGCTACAAAAGCACCTGTAATTGGAATAAGATAAGTGATGCCGATAAATAAGGATTTGGCCAGATTGCTTGATTCGTCCATTGACTTTAAGCTTCTGATCAGACTATCAAATACGGAAGACAGAAGGCTTGCTTTGCCAACATTGGATGGGACAAGGACCGATAAAATGAAGACAAGGAAAAACGAGATGAAGACAAGCACCTTGCCCGCACCGCGAGAGCATTTCAAAATCATTAAGGAAAGCCTGTCGGCTAAACCAGTATCGATAAAGGCCCTTGAGATGATAAATGTCGAAACCAGCAGCCAGACTACATCAGAGGCGATATAGGCCAGCACCTCTTCATAAGTAAAAAAATGCAAGGAAAACATCAGCATGACTAATAGTGAGCTGTATGCCAGGGGAAATACATTTCCGACCCATAATAGCTGGATGATCACAAGCGCGGTGAGCGACTGTACTTTTATATCCCATTGCATCGGGAGGATAAAAAAGAACAGATACAGCGCGATTGCTATCATCAGTAGAATTTTCTTTTTCATTATGTTTCTCCTTCAGGATAAACAGGAAAATCCACCATTATTCTGGTGGACTTTCCTGGACTCATATTAAGCAGAGATAGCTTCTTTATCATCATTTCTGCTTTTCTTCTTGAACTTATTGATCACAATTGGATAGAACAAAGAAAGTACAGTCAGCACGATCAGTGTGATTGAAATTCCAGAAGAGAAGAAAATACTTAAGCTTCCGTTAGATGAAGTCAGGGCCATCCGGAAATTCTGCTCCATATCCCCGCCCACAATAATTGCCAGCACCAGCGGGGCAATTGGGAAGTCCATTATTTTCATGAAAAGCCCAATTACGCCAAAAAGAAGCAGAAGGAAATAGTCAACGGTGCTATAGCTGAGCGTGTACGTGCCTATAAACGCCAGCATGATGATAAGCGG
Source organism: Cytobacillus sp. (assembly GCF_964223445.1). NCBI lineage: Bacteria > Bacillati > Bacillota > Bacilli > Caryophanales > Bacillaceae > Cytobacillus > Cytobacillus sp. Next base: position 23,869 of record NZ_CAXQGS010000083.1, on the reverse strand, counting down.
ATACAGGACCTTAGCTGGTGTATCCAGGATTTTCACCAATAAGCCGACAAGGAGAATATTGATGATGACCAGTGCGATATTTCCAATAAACATGCTGTTGATCAGGGCCCATACCATTCCAGGGTCGTTTTCAAAAAGCAAGGGGCCTGGCCTCACTCCCAGCATGATAAGAGCTCCCAGCATAACCGCTGTCGTGCCTGAACCCGGAATTCCCATGGTCAAAAGCGGAATCATTGCCCCCACAGAAGCAGCATTATTGGATGATTCCGGAGCTGCCAGTCCTTCAACTGCTCCTTCGCCAAATTCCTCAGGCTTCTTTGATAGCTGCTTCTCAGTTGAATAGCTCATCATGGAAGCAATCGAACCTCCTGCTCCAGGAAGCACCCCGACGATAAACCCTAATGGAGCACTTCGAAGAATCGGCCACTTCGATCTTTTCCACTGATCTTTTGTAAACCAGATCCTGCCAACCTTCTTCTTTTCTTTTTTTACTTTATCAATCGTTAAAAAGTTATAAAAAACTTCTCCTACTGCATAAACACCGATTATAACAATGAGGAATTCAATGCCTTCACTTAAATGGGGAATATCCATTGTAAAACGGTGCACACCCGTCTGGGGGTCAATTCCAATGGTACTGATCAGAAGACCCAAAGCCATGGCGATGAAGCCTTTCACCATTTTACCGATTGAAAGTGATACAATCGCCGATAATGTTAAAAGCATTAATAGGAAATATTCTGATGGTCCAAATTTCAAAGCGAAGTTTGCCAGCGGCTTTGCCAAAAAGATAAAACCAAAGACCGCCAATACCCCGCCGATAAAGGAAGCCACTGCGGAAATGGCCATTGCCTCTCCCGCCTGTCCCTTTTGAGCCATCGGATAACCGTCAAAGGTGGCCGCGATTGCAGATCCATCTCCCGGTGTATTGAGGAGAATCGAACTTCTTGAGCCGCCATACATGGCACCATAATAGATGGCAGCCATTAAAATAATCGCGCTTGTCGGATCCATCCCAAAAGTAATCGGGATTAATACCGCAACAGCTGTTGCTGGCCCCAATCCAGGGAGCATGCCGACAATCGTGCCTAAAAATCCGCCAATTACAACCCAAAAGATATTCATCGGCTGTAAAACAATCTGGAACCCTTGTAAGAAAGCATCCATGCTATCTTCTCACCTCCATATTTATGGTAAACTCACACCCAACAATTCACTAAAGCCGTACCAGGTTATAAACGAAAATAAAACCGTGACAATGATATTAGCCTTCCACTTCTTCCATCCATTCACATAGAACAGCAGACATCCCAAGAATATAATGGTTGAAGCCAGGAATCCAAAGGGCTCGAAGATAAAGGCGTAAAGGACTCCAAGCACAATTGTAACCCCTATTAATTTCAGTGTCCTCCCCTGGAAAAGCCCCTGGATTTTTCCATTGTGTTCATGAAGGGTTTTCAATTCATTAAAAAGGTAGATAACACTAAGCACCAGCATGAAAATGCTTAATCCGACCGGAAAATATAAAGGTCCGTTTGGATTTCCAAGGTTTGCCTTTGGAATGGCAAAAGAGCTGATTAAAAAGACGCTGGCAATGATGATCATCAACACAGGCATTCCGATTTTTACGGCTTTCATCGCAATCGCTCCCTTACTTAACCAGACCAGAATCATTGATCAGATCTTTGTATAACTTCTCCTGTTCATCAAAAAACTTTTTCGTTTCTTCACTATTTTGATAGAAGTCATCCCAGTCATTATTCTCAAGCAGCTTCTTCCATTCATCCGTTTTTACCATCTCAGCTAACTTCTCATCCCAATAGTTTATTTCTTCTTCAGTCATGTCAGGCGGGCCCATAATTCCTCTCCAGTGTGGAAAGACCATGTCTATTCCTTCTTCCTGGAGTGTAGGCACATCCTCGAGCTCTTCCAATGTCTTATCAGAGGATACAGTCAAGATTCTAAGCTTTCCAGCCAAATGCTGATCCTTTACCTCTGATAACGATGTGGTTACAACATCCACATGGTTCCCCATCAGAGCGGTAACGACATCTCCCCCGCCTCCATCATAAACAAGGAAATTCAAGTCCGATGGTGTAATCCCTTTCATGTCTGCAACCTGCACAAAAGCCAAATGGTCATCATTCCCTAAGCCAGGGCCGACTCCGATTTTAATAGACTTTGGATCCTTCTTGATCTCATCCATTAAGTCATTGATAGATTTATATGGAGAATCAACAGATACCGCAATTGCCTGCCATTCAGTGGCCAGTGTGGCTAAAGGAGTAAAATCTTTGTGGGTCAGTTTGCTTTGCCCCAGCAAATGATTGGTCAGAAGCAAACTCGAGTTAACTGCCAGGTTATGAGAGTCTTTGCTATGCAGATAATTCCAGCCAACCTCACCCCCGCCTCCGGGCTTATTAATGACATTTACATTGCCTTTGACAAGTTTGTTATCCTTTAAGATTTTCTGTACGGAACGGGCAGTTAAATCCCAGCCGCCACCCGGAGATGCCGGGGCTACAATCTCAATATTTTTCGAGGGGTAATCTGCACTGTTCGATGCTTTACCTGATGAACACGCTGCCAGCATAAATGCAGCTAATATTAAAATTCCAAGGTTTTTCACGGTTTCCACTCCTTTTAAGTTATTAATTCTGAATTTATAATAAATTCTAAACACTTTCGTGTAAACGTTTTCAAAAAATTGTCCTTATAAACCTTTATATGCATTTTGTTCATTGTGTTCATATGTTCAGAGGTTCACATATTTATAAAAAGAAAAAGCCCTGATCATTCGGACTTTTCCTCATCCTTCTTTTATGTAATAATTCCGTTCCGGCCGTCCTACAATCCCATACTCCTGCTCCACATACGCTTTATTGGCACTTACCAAGTATTCCAGATACCTTCTCGCCGTAGTCCTGGATGCACCCATTTTTTCGCCAACTTTGTCAGCGGACATGCCTTTCGATTCCTTCTTTAGTATTTTGCTTACTTTGTTTAAGGTAAGGTAGTCAATTCCCGCAGGCAAATCAAGTTTATCTTCTTTCACCTTGCGGCTTCCAAATAACCGGTCAATGGCATCCTGATTCACTTCCACTAATGAGTCCAGGATCTGCTTATCATGTCTATATTTTTCAAGTGTTCCTACAAAAGTCTCCATTGTTACCGGCTTAATCAAATAGTTATGGACGCCAAACTTCAGAGCTTTCTGCAAATATTCTTTTTCTCTGGCAGCTGATATCAAAATAACATCCAGTGCGGGAAACTTTTCACGGATTTCCAGCAGCAGATCTGTTCCCAATTTATCCGGCATATATATATCCAGCAGCAGCAAATCAACTTGATGGACGTTCAATAGATTCATGGTTTCCCTTGCATTTAAGGCCTTCCCGATTAGCTTCATGCCCTTAACCCTTGATAAAAATTCTTCATGGATTTGCGCAATCCGGAAATCATCCTCAGCAATTAGAACATTGATTACCCCACTCAAATTCCCCCTTTATAAGAGATAATCATTTTGGCAAGTAGACAGTAAACACCGTACCATTTTCTTCATTACTGTCAAATTCAATCATTCCGCCTAATGATCGTGCTTCATCGTTTACATTTCCAAGACCATATCCCCTATGTTTTCCCTTGGAAGAAAAACCGGTTTGAAAAATAAATGGCTTATCCTCATCCTTAATCCCCTTCCCATTGTCATTGATTTCAAAAATAATGTCATTTCCGATATCTGTCACAAAAAAATGAACCATCTTTTCTTCTTTTTCTGCAACGGCATCAAATGCATTATTAATGAGATTTCCCAAAATAATGATCAGGGAAGATAGCTTGAATTTTTCCGGAAGGGATTCCAGCGAGCTTTCTGGATCAATAACAAAATTTATTTTCTTTTCCGACGCCTGCGCCATTTTTCCTAATAGTATGGCCTGGACTTTTTCATCCTGTATTTTTGATAGTAATAAATCTTCTTCTATCGAATGGATATGGTCCTCATTCTTAATAAACTCAATCGCTTCCTCCTTCTTATTCAGCTGCAGAAGGCCGAGAATGGCATAGAGCTTATTGGTAAACTCATGAGCTTGAGCTCTCAGGTCATCGGAATACTGTCTAACCTCTGATAGGGCATCAATCATATGCTTGATCTCTGTCCTGTCCCGGAAGCTGCCTACCATCCCTTTTCTTTGATTTTCTTCAAAGACAGGCTCAGTGTTGACAATCATAATTTTTTCCTTGTATTGAATTTCAACATTCTTTTGTTTTTCGCTGTTAGTAAGAATCTTTAACATGTCCGAGGAACAAATTACTTCAGATAGGGGCCTTCCTTCTGCCTGTGCCTCAATATCCAGCATTTGCTGTGCAGACGAGTTCATCATGGTGATATACCCTCGCTCATCCACAGCAATGATCCCTTCTCTCACCGATTGGAGAATAGCATTTCTTTCTCTATACAAAGCCGCGATTTCATATGGCTCCAGATTGAGTGTATCTTTGCGAATGCTGTTGGCCAGAAGGAAGCTTCCAATGATTCCTATAATTAAGATTAGGACGGAAGCTTTTAGAATTTTTGCGATGTCGCCCCAAATAGAAAGATATATCGCATCCATTTCATATAAGACAACGACTGTACCCTCGACTTTTTTATAAGGTCCATAATCCACCATAACTGGGGCAACCGCTTTTAGCACCTTTCTGCCATTTTCTGTTGTTTGAAGTACGTAATAGCTCCCATAAGTAAGCGCTTTATCGAGATTCTCATTATTCAGCTTATTATATAAGCCTTCTTCATCTGTTGAAGCAATCAGCCTCCCATCACGGCCCTGGAAAAATACAGTCATAGGTTTGGATTGATATTTAATCTGGTCCATCAATATACTGATATCTTCATGTCCGCCGCCATCCCGAAAGAAATCATGCAGGGCAGGCATATAAGACAGGGTCTTGGCCGTTTCCAAAGAAATTTCCCTCGCCTTTACCACATCATCAGCCTGCTTCATATAAATAAATAAGCCAGATAAAGACGTGATGATAAAAATAATCAGCATGAGGACCAATCCCAGAATTTTCACCTTCAAAGAAACCTTTAGGATTTTTTTCATTATATCTTCATCAGCTGTTCACTATATCCTATCTTTTTTCTATTATATTAGTATAAATATTCAAAATTATCCATGAATCCTTCTTACTAGTCGGCCAATAAGAAAAGCGCAAGCGCCTAGCTCACCCCCGACAAGCACAAGACGATCCTCTCGGAAAGGCGTTCTTTGCCTTTTTGGGAGGATCGGCTTGTGACCTCTAGGGGATAGGCGCTGGAGCTAGACAGTTAGTTATCAACGTTCAAAAGTTATTCTTATCATTAATTAAAAACCGCAGAATCGATTTGTCAGTCCTCTGACAGCTCGATTCTGCGGTTTCAGTTTGAAATGCGCGCAAGGCGACTATTTTGACGACTCGCAATGGCCGCCTTGATTGGCATCACTTATGCGTTCATGTCAGAAACAAGGCTGTTATTAACAGGTGTTTCTTCCACTTCTGTCACACGTTCGATATCTGCACCAAGTGCAGCAAGCTTTTCGTGGAAACTCACGTATCCGCGGTCAAGATGCTTCAGCTCTGTTACGCGTGTTACGCCATCTGCCACCAAACCAGTCAGGATCAAGGCTGCTGCTGCACGAAGATCAGTAGCAGCTACTTCTGCACCCTGCAGATTGCTTGGTCCGTTCATAATGACTGAACGGCCTTCAATTTTAATATCAGCGTTCATGCGGCGGAATTCCTCCACATGCATGAAACGGTTTTCGAATACAGTTTCCGTGATCACACTTGTACCCTGAGCGTGAAGCAATAGGGCCATCATCTGTGATTGCATGTCTGTCGGGAAGCCAGGGTGAGGCATTGTTTTAATATCAGCTGCCTTCAATTTATCTGGACCCAGCACACGGATTCCTTCAGCTTCTTCAATGAAGGTAACACCCATTTCTTCCATCTTGGCGATTAAAGAAGCGGAATGCTCAGGAACAGCACCCTTTACAAGAACGTCTCCTCCTGTAATGGCAGCTGCTACCATGAATGTACCTGCTTCAATGCGGTCAGGAATGATGTTGTGCTCTGCACCAAACAGTACGTCCACACCTTCAATGCGAATCGTGCCAGTTCCTGCCCCTTTAACCTTGGCACCCATTTTATTGAGGAAGTTAGCCAAGTCTACAATTTCCGGTTCCTTTGCTACGTTTTCCAAAATCGTTGTGCCTTTGGCTAATGTTGCAGCCATCATAATGTTTTCCGTAGCACCAACGCTAGGGAAATCTAGATATATTTTTGCTCCATGCAAGCGGCCTTCTGGTGCTTCCGCTTCAATAAAGCCATTACCAACCTTTACTTTCGCACCCATCGCTTCAAAGCCTTTTAAATGCTGGTCGATTGGGCGGGAACCGATTGCGCAGCCCCCTGGCAATGCCACACGGGCACGGCCATTTCTTGCTAATAAAGATCCCATGACTAAAACTGAAGCACGCATTTTGCGTACATATTCAAAAGGTGCTTCTACCTTCAACTCTCGAGATGCATTTACTGTTACTGTATTATTTTCAAACTCCACTTCGGCGTTTAAATAGCGTAATACTTCATTAATAGTATATACATCGGAGAGTGTTGGGACATCACGAATTACGCTTTTGCCATCACTTGCTAACAGTGTTGCGGCGATAACCGGTAAGACAGCGTTTTTTGCTCCTTCTACTTTGACAGTACCGCTTAACCTATTTCCGCCGCGGACGATGATTTTATCCAAAGTGTATTCCCCTCCGCGTCCATTTTCTCTATATTAATATTCAATCGTAATGATGGGTGTGCCAATAACTATGTTTGTCTTGGCGCCCATTCCTTGTGTCCGTAATCCAAGCTGCATGTTCATTTTATTGCCATTTGTCTCAATGAATTCACCAAAAAGCGGTGAATTTGCTGATGCTGAAATAAATTGGTCCTCTTCTAGTGCTTCTATTTCTGTTGCATTAAAAGCTTCCAGCAATTGAGTTGCAGTATCAGGCAAAGACTTATTAATCTTATCATTGAATTCACCCTGGATACAAGAGAAAATTGTGGCATTTCCTCGAAAAATGTCAGAAATCTTACTATTCAGTTCTGCAGCCAGTTCGCTTTGTTCTTTCTTCCACCCCTGACCTTTGGCCTCATAAATCACATACGTCTGAACTTGACCTTTTGTGGGGGTCGATAAAACTTTTACTGCTTCTGACTGAGTATCTGTTTTCATAATAATAGCTTCTGCTTCCCAAGACTTTTCTGATCTTTGAAAGCTCCATTCCCAATCAGGATATTTCGCCTGCAATTCATCGGTGAATGCTTTCACTTCCCGAAGGGTTTGAAGATTTTCCATTTTTTCTCTCGCATGCAAAGTCCAATCTTTGATTAAAATATTCTCGCCCTGTAAAACCGAGGCCATCGTTAACAGGTCAAGCTCCCCTTTGGCTACAGTCGTCTTATTCCCAATGTTTATCATCATGAAACCAATAATGCCAATAATGGATAATGTAATGAATGATTTTTTCATCTGTAAACTCCTCCCCTTAGTACCATTGTTACCAAGGATAGAGTGAGCATACTTGGGAATTGTCGTCACTTTTTGACAAACTGAAAAGGCAGCAAAATCACTGTTAATTCCATTGCTATTCCTGCCCTTTTTTGCATACTTTGAAAACCATTTCACAAGATAGTATGTATGCAGGAAAACAAGCAACAAAAAGATTTTACTCAATAATCTTCAAAAAGAAAACATGTATGAAGACCTATATTTATAAAAAATATGGCCATCAAATGCATCACCTAAAGAAAGTTGATGTTCTGCAGTATAAGCGGCAGCTGCTGGGACCATAGAAGATAGTCGAGAAAGAAGTTGCTTACGGCTGAACCAATCACAATAGAAAGCAGAACATATAATACACGTGCCTGAAAAACATGATTTGCCCGCAATAGTGTCTCAAATCGCAATGCCTGAAGCGCCCACCAGGCCAGCGCAATAAACACCAGATGAGACATAATACTGATAAGTGCCTGCTGCCCAAATCCTGATATCATCTTCTTCCCTCCCTTAAAAGTTTGCCACGTCGCTTACCTGTTTTGTGCGCTACAATACCATTTGACGTTTATACTATCAGGTAAGTTTCATAACTAGATATTTTTTGAAAATTAAGTTTCTTTGTTTTTCGCAGATTATATGTCCATTATATCGAATTGTCGAAAAAACACGAAGTTTAAATAGAGACAAACAAAAAGAAGGGGAAAATTCCCCCCTCCTATTAATACCCCTTTTTGGTACAGCTTTTTAAAACTCCCATTTTAAAAAGTGATTTCTACTTTATTGAAAGAAATCAGTAAACTGGTTGAAATTGCCCTGCAGGAAGTCGAATGCAATATTTGGTGCAACTCCAAACAGGATGGTTGCTGCCAGGCTGATGCCGATAACAGCTGTTAATGCAGCTGGGATCTTAACCTTTCCTGTATCAGCTGCTGGCCTGAAGAACATCTGCACCATTACGCCGAAGTAATAGAAGTATGAAACGACTGTTGTCGCAATCATAATCGATACCAATACATAATGGCCTTCATTCGGCACTAAGGCACCCATAAAGATATTCAGTTTGCCAATAAAGCCGGCTGTTCCCGGAATTCCCGCAAGTGACAGCAGGAAGATGGCCATGGCAATGGCCAGAAACGGCGCCCGGCGGTATAATCCCGCAAATTGACTGATATCTTCAGATCCCGATTTATGTGTCACATGCTGGATGATCGCAAAAGCACCCAAGTTCATAAATAAGTAGGCTCCCAGATAGAACCAGAGTGTATCAAACATGAACAGTGACATGCTCGCAATGACGACTAGCAGATAACCAGCCTGAGCAATACTGGAATAGGCAAACAAACGCTTGATATTTCGCTGCCTTAACGCAATCAGGTTCCCAATAATCATCGTGGCTCCTGCCAGGAAGGCAATGTAATCCTGGAGAGCAAGAATCATTGGCAGCCCCTGTGCATCACCGGATGGTGCATTCGCAAAGATTGAGAACAGGATGCGGATAATAATGATGAACCCGGCTGTTTTGGAAACAACACTTAAAAAAGCTGTTACAGGTGTAGGTGCGCCCTGGTACACATCAGGCGCCCACATATGGAACGGTGCTGCTGCCAATTTGAAAGAAAGTCCCACCACAATCATAAAAAACGCAAGGCCAAGCAGGTAAATATGCTGCTCGTTATAGACGGATGTCAAAAATCCTGCCATTTCCTTTAAGTTCGTAGTTCCAGTTAAACCGTATACATAACTCATTCCAAACAAAGTGATCGCTGTGGCGATACTGCCATTTATCACATATTTCATGGCAGATTCATTTGAATGCAGATTTCGTTTTCTCATGCCTGCCAAAATGTAGGACGAGATGGAAAGCAGCTCAAGTCCCACAAACAGGGTAATTAAGTCGCCGCTTGAAGACATGATCATCGCTCCAAGTAATGCAGCCATGAAGAGATAGAAAAATTCCCCCCTGAATTCTTCCAATCCTTCATTTGGCTCATAGCCAATGGCAATCAGCAGTACCATTGCCGATCCAATCAAAAGCAGCAGCTTAAAAGCTTTTGCAAAGGAATCAAGCCTGAACGTATCAAGCAAAATGGATTCCGGGCCATGTCCGATAAGGCCCAATAAGGAAACAAGCGCTGCCAGAATGCCGGCAAAGCCGACCCAGCCGAGAACTTTTCGGCTTTGTGATTTCGGCATAAATAAATCCATTAGTGAAAGAGCGGTCGCAACACCAAGGATGATGAACTCTGGCGTCATAATGCCCCATTCATATGATAATAATGTTTCGAGATCCATCCTTCATCACCCTCCTATCCCCAGCATGATCGTTTCAAGTGTTGATGTCAGCGGTTCACTCAGTACACTTGGATAAACACCAATCAGGACAATTAAGCCGACTAAGACCAGGACAGGCACGAACTCAAACTTTTTCATATCCGTAACGCCGGCAAAGTCTCTATGCGCTTTGCCGTAAGTGATGCCCAGTACCGCGCGAAGCAGGTAAACTGCTGTCATAATGATTCCGATTGTACCGACTGCAGCAAGAATCGGCATTTCTCTAAATAAGCCAAGGAAGGCCATAAATTCACTTACAAATCCTGACATGCCAGGCAAACCAAGTGAAGCCATAGCCCCTGCAAGCAGGAAGCCTGCTGTAATCGGCATCCCTTTTGCCAAACCGCCGAGATTTTGAATATTGGAGGTTTGAACTCGTTCATAAAACACACCGACAAGGAAGAATAAAAGCGCTGCGATTAACCCGTGAGAAACAACCTGGAAAATCGCCCCCTGGATTCCTGCCTCATTTAATGCGCCTAACCCGATTAAAACGATTCCCATGTGGGAAATAGAAGAGTAGGCAAGCACCATTTTAAAGTCGGTCTGAACAAACGCCAGGAACGCTCCATACAGTAAATTCACGACTCCGAGCACAGCCAGCCAAACAGCCAGGCTTTGGAATTGCTCAGGAAATATCCCCATGCCGAAGCGGATTAAGCCGAATGCCCCTATTTTCAAAAGCACCCCAGCGTGCAGCATGACGATTGATGGCGGAGCTTGTACGTGCACCCTTACCATCCAGCTGTGCAGCGGGAATATAGGAAGCTTCACTCCAAATGCAATTAAAAGCGCAATCAGCATGCCCATTTTCATATTTTCAGAGATTGGCGCAACCAGCTGCGGATTATCCGCGTTCATTACGGCCATCAAAGCATCAATATTAGCTGTGCCAGTTCGGGCAAACAGTACCATAATGACAATCAGCAGAACAGCAGATCCAAGTCCGTTATAGATCAGGAAGCTGTATGCTGCATTTTCCTTTTCAAAGTAACCCCATTTTCCGATCAGGAAGAAGGTCGGAATCAAGGTTATTTCAAAGAAGATAAAGAAAAGAATCAGGTTTTCAGCTGCAAATACACCCAGCATGCCGACTTCAAGCAGCAGGAACAGCATGAAATAGCCCTTCCATTCTTTTTTAATATGAATAGAAGCAATAGCTGCCAGTGTTGAAAGCACAGCTGTGAGCACAACCATGATTAATGAAAATCCATCCAGCCCCAGTTCATAATCAATGGAAAAAAGGTTGCCCAGCTGGCCGGAATCTCCAAACTGAATCCAGCTGACTTTTTCATTCAGCTGTTCCAAGCCTGCACCTGCACGGTATTGAAAATAGGCTATCAGCGCCAATACCAGTGCCGGAATGGTAGCCAGGAAACCAACGGCCTTGATCAATGATTCCTGTGTTTTCGGCAGGAATGATAATACTAAAATACCAAGCAGCGGGGAGAAAACTAAAATGGATAGAAAATAAGCTAAGTTCATTTTAAGTACCCCCCTGAAAACGCATAGATGACTACTAAAATAGCAAGCCCGACAAACGCCACTGTTCCGTAAGTCTGAATCTGGCCATTTTGAAATTTAGAACCAAGTCTTCCGAGTGCAGACGCGATTCCAGTTACGCTCTTTACAAGTCCTTCAACCAGGAACACTTCCAGGAAGCGCAGGAATGAGCTAAAGAATTTCACACCATTTACTACTGTCAGCGAATAGAATTCATCAATATAGTATTTATTGTACAGAACACTGTATGAAAGCGGCATTCTGCTTGTAAGCCAATCGCGGGCAAGCGAACGTTTGCCATACATTAGCCAGGCAAGGAAAATTCCCAGCAGGGAAACAGCAGTGGCGACAATCATTATCCATGCAGGCCCCTCAATATGGCCATGACCCAGAGCATGGTTATCTTCCACGAGCCAATCACCAAGAAATGTACCAAACCATGGTGTATTCACATATCCAGCCACTACAGCCAGCACCCCTAGGGCCACCATTGGCAGCGTCATAACACCAGGCGACTCGTGAACATTTTTCATATCGGTTCTTGCTTCACCAGCGAAAACCATAAAAAACAGACGGAACATATAAAATGCCGTAAAGAACGCAGCAATCACCGCTAGCCAGAACAGCACTGTATTCCCATGTGCCCAGGCAGCAATTAAAATCTCATCTTTACTGAAGAATCCTGAAAATAATGGAACCCCGCTGATCGCCAGTGTCCCAATCAGGAATAGAGGGCCAGTCACGCGCAGCTTTTTCCATAATCCGCCCATATGTTCAATATTCTGTGTATGAACCGCGTGGATGACACTTCCGGCTGCTAGAAACAGCAAGGCCTTGAAAAAGGCATGTGTCATTAAATGGAATACACCGGCTACATATCCGGCAGAACCCAGCGCCAGCATCATATAGCCAAGCTGGCTGACGGTTGAATAAGCGAGCACCCGCTTAATATCCTTTTGGACCAGGCCGATGCTTGCTGCAAAAATGGCTGTGAACGCCCCAATTACAGCAACTGTCATCAATGCTGTTTCACTTGCAGTAAACAGCGGGAACAGCGCTGCCACTAAATACACACCTGCAGCTACCATTGTCGCAGCATGGATTAATGCGGAGACCGGCGTCGGTCCTTCCATTGCGTCCGGAAGCCAGGTATGCAGCGGGAACTGGCCCGATTTACCGACAGCCCCTACAAAAATAAGAATAGCTGTTAACGTAATCATTGTGCCCGAAATGGCACCAGCTTCAACAGCTGCAAAAATTTCATCATACTCAAAGCTGCCAGCCTGCCAGAATAACAGAATCATTCCGATCAAAAGGCCGACGTCTCCAATACGGGTCATGATAAATGCTTTTTTAGCCGCAGCCTTTGCTTCCTCTTTGTAAAAATAGAAACCGATCAGCAGGAAGGAACCCAGTCCGACAAGCTCCCAGAAGAAATACGTCTGAAGCAGATTAGGCGAGATGACAAGGCCCAGCATGGCAAATGTAAATAACCCTAAATAAGCATAGAAAACAGGGAAGCGGTCATCACCCTGCATATAGCCTTTCGAATACGTATGTACCAGGAAACTGACAAGTGATACAATCACCAGCATCAGTGCATTTAACTGATTAACTTCAAAACCCGCTGTTAACTGAACATCCCCTATAGTCAGCCAAACGCCTTCTGCTTTAAAAGTTGGTGCCGAAAACCGGTCAAATAGCACCAATATTGAATAGACAAGCGATGCCAGGGAAAACAGAATTCCTATATATGCACTCGCTTCTTTTAGCCGTTTGCCGAATAAAATAAGGAACAAAAACGATAAAAGCGGGAAAAGCGGTATGATCCATGCATTCTCCATCATTATCACAATCCCCTTTTTTGAACACGCCCTAATGCTTGGCGTGTCAGATTGGGACCTTATTATCAGGTCCATAAAGGCGGCGCCATTTATGGCAGCCTTCACTACTCTCTATTCTCAGCCAGTCCGGCTGCATTTTTCACAGTCTTTTAGTGCTTCATAGCATCCATTTCATCAATGTTAACACTCTTCTTGTTACGATACAGGGCAATTAATATCGCCAGGCCAACTGCTGCTTCTGCTGCTGCAACAGTGATTGTAAACAAAGCAAATATCTGGCCTGTTATGGATGGCATTATGCCGTATTTGCTGAATGCCACCAGATTAATATTGACCGCATTCAGCATTAGTTCGATCGAGATCAGGACGATCACGGTATTCCGCTTGGTCAAGGCACCATACAGCCCGATGCAAAAGAGAATTAAAGCCAAAGCCAGGTAGGCTTGAACTGGAACTGCACTCATTCCTTTTCCGCCTCCTTCTCATCATCTCTTTTGGCCAAAACAATGGAGCCGATCAAAGCGACCAATAATAGAACAGATGTAACTTCAAACGGAATAATGAATTTTGAATAAAGCTCAATTCCAATTTGCTCTGTATTATTGACATGAAGGTCATTCGGCGCAGACGGCAAATCAATGTTATATATCCCGATGTAGACTGCGAAAGCAAAGCCGAGTACACCCAGGAATAATAACAGCTTTCTCCAGCGGCCTGTTTTCGGCTCGCTTGTATCATTATGGCGTGTCAGCATGATTCCGAACAGCATGATAATGGTGATGGCACCGGAGTAAATTAAGATCTGGACTGCAGCCAGGAATTCAGCTGAAAGCAGCACATAAATTCCGGCAATGCTTACAAATGTAAAAACCAGGGCGACAACCATATGCACGACTTTGGTAAGGTTCAATAAAAGCACGCCGCCGATGACCGCAACTAAAGCTAGAGACATAAACGCTAAAAACTCACCTGAAAACGTCATGCTTTATTCACCTTCCGTATATTTTCATCATTTTCATCAAGCCATTCAAGATTTTTAAACAGCTCATCCCTGCTATATTCCGCCAGTTCAAAATTATTGGTCATGATAATCGCTTCGGTTGGGCAGACCTCTGTGCACAAGTCGCAAAGAATGCAAATTTCGAAATTGATATCATAGGTATCAATAATTTTTCCCTTTTTGGCAGGGTCCGGATGCTTTTTGCCTGTAAGCTGGATACAATCGGTTGGACAAATATTTGCACACTGATTGCACACGATGCACTTTTCAGGATAAAACTTTTGAATTCCCCTGAACCGGTCCGGAAGCGGAAGAGGTTCATTCGGATAGTCATAGGTTACCTTTTTGCGTGTCAGGTTTTTTAGGGTATACGATAATCCTTTCGCTAAACCAAGCATGTTTTTTCACCCCTTATTTGAAATGCGGAAGCGCCTTGCCCACCCCCGACAAGCACAAGACGAGCCCTGCAAGAAGGTGATCTTTCCTTCTGGAAGGGATTGGCTTGTGACCTCGAGGGGGTAGGCGCTGAAGCTAGACAGTTCTCGAAGTTTTATAGGCCGGTCCTCAATTAAAATATATTCAGCCATTCTTTCAGCAAAGCTGTTAAGAAAATATTCGCAAGCGCAACCGGCAGCAGAACCTTCCAGCCAAATTCCATGAGCTGGTCTGCACGAAGGCGCGGGAATGTGACACGGAACCAAACCAAGATAAAGATGACAGCCGTAAACTTAATCGCAAACCAAACGGCACCCGGAATGAATTCCAGGAAAGGAAGCGGCAGCCATCCGCCAAGGAATAATACGGTTGTCAATGAAGCCATTGCAAAGAAATATACATATTCCGCAAGCATGAAGAACGCCCAGCGGAAGCCGGAATATTCAACATGGAAACCTGCGACCAGTTCTGATTCCGCCTCAGGCAAATCAAATGGAACACGGTTCAGCTCCGCTGTTGAAGCAATCAGGAATACGATAAAAGCGATTGGCTGCCAAATGATGAACCAGCCATTTTTTTGCGCTTCCACGATCTCATTAAGGTTTAAGCTGCCTGTTAAAAGGATAATGCCTAATACAGACATAACGAGTGGAATCTCATAAGAAATCATCTGGGCCGCGGCACGCATTCCGCCTAGCAAAGCATATTTATTATTGGAAGCCCATGCTCCGGTGACAATACCGACTGTTGTCAGCCCGGAAATGGCGATATAATACAGCAATCCAACTCCAATATCAGCAAACTGAAGTTTATCTGTAAAAGGAATCGTCGCCAGCACCATAAATGCCGGTGCAAATGCAATAACTGGTGCAAGTATAAACAATGGCCTGTCTGCCAGCTTAGGGATGGTGTCTTCTTTTAATAAAAGCTTCAATACATCAGCAACGGTCTGCAGCAGCCCCCAGCGGCCGCCGACCTGATTCGGGCCATGGCGCAGCTGCATAAATCCCATGACTTTACGTTCTGCCAGAATGGCGTAAGTAACAAATCCCAAAACGACTAATAGCAAAACGGTGGCAAGCAAGAAGAAAATGCCGAAATTCAGCAAACCTGCTTCGGAATAGAGAAGTTCTTCTACCATTAACCGTCCACCTCCCCAAGGACAATATCAATTGCCCCTAAAATAGCAATCAAGTTCGCAATGTTTTCGCCTTCAAGTAATTTAGGGAGAATTTGAAGATTATAGAATGATGGCCTCCGGAATTTTAACCGGTATGGCTCTTTCTTTCCATCACTCGCGATATAGCAGCCGATTTCTCCCCGTGGAGACTCAATTCTAACAAACGCTTCCCCTTTAGGCGCTTTAATGATTTTCGGCACTTTTGCCAGAATATCGCCTTCTGAAGGGAATTGCTCAACAGCCTGTTCAAGGATTTTTAATGATTCTTCAATTTCCTGCATGCGCACATGATAACGGGCCCATGCATCCCCGCCGTCCTGTACGGCAACTTCGAAATCGAAGCGGTCATAGATGGAGTATGGCTCATCTTTGCGGAGATCCCATTTCATGCCTGTACAGCGGAGATTTGCACCGCTCAGAGAGTAGTTTAAAGCATCCTCTTTCGTATACTTTCCTACCCCTTTGACACGGTTCATGAAAATTTCATTTCCTGTTACAAGCTGATGATAACCTTTCAGCTGCTCACGCATATAGGGAACAAACTCTCTTACTTTATCAATCCAGCCTTCAGGAGCATCCCATTTTACACCGCCGACACGCATATAGTTAAACGTTAAGCGGCCCCCGGATATCTCATTCAGCATATTGATAATCATTTCACGCTCTCTGAATGCATACAGGAATGGGCTTGTCGCTCCAATATCCAGCAAATATGTACCCCACCATACGAGATGGCTGGCAATCCGGCCAAGTTCCATGGTGATCACACGCAGATATTCGGCCCGCTCCGGAATTTCAAGGTCCATCATCGTTTCAACCGCGTGGACAAGGATATAATTATTCGTCATGGCTGCAAGATAATCCATTCGGTCTGTATAAGGAATAATTTGCGTATATTGCAGGTTTTCAGCTAATTTCTCCGTTCCGCGGTGCAGATAGCCGATGACCGGTTTCGCCTCTTTGATGATTTCACCGTCAATTTTCAGAACAAGGCGGAAAACACCGTGTGTACTTGGATGCTGAGGTCCAACATTCAATAGCATTTCTTCGGTTCGCAGCATTGGTTACACCTCCACATCGTACGGTTCATAGTCTTTGCGCAGCGGATGCCCGATCCAGTCTTCCCCAAGCATAATCCGATATAAATTAGGGTGACCCTTGAACTGAATGCCCAGCAAATCATACGTTTCACATTCCGGCCAATCCGCTCCAGCCCATAACGGCTGCAGAGAATCAATTTCCGGCTTATCGCGGTCAATTTTAACCTTAAGGGCTACAGATTGGCGCTTTTTATATGAGTATAAATGAGCATACACTTCCATATGCGTCTCAAAATCAGTGCCATGAAGCTCTGATAGGTAATCAAAACCAAGTTGTTCATTATATTTCAGGAATTCTGCCAATTTAAAATATGATTCAGCCTTGGCAACTAAAGTAGGCACATCCTTGGAAAGATCATTAATATAGTACTCTTCAAGAACGTCAGCACCAAGATTCTCTTCAATTACCTTTACATATTTATCAAGATAAGGCTGATTAACGGATGGCGCTTTTTCTGCAGCCGGTTCAGTGTCTGCCTTGCTTCCGGCAGCTTTTGCCTTTGCGGCAGCTGCGGCGGCGGCCTTTGCTTTTGCGGCTGCGATTGCCTTGGCCTTTTCATCATCAGCTGATCCGCCAGCTTTGCCTGCCGCAGCTAATTTTGCTTTTGCTGCAGCGGCGGCTTTCGCCTTTGCGGCTGCAATAGCCTTTGCTTTCTCGTCATCCCCGCCAGCTTGTTTTGCTTGAGCAGTGGCTTTCGCCTTAGCTGCGGCGGCGGCCTTTGCTTTTGCGGCGGCAGCGGCTTTTTGCTTGGCGATGTCTAAGTCTTCTGCTGGTGATTCTTCCTTCGCTTCGCCCTGCTCTTTCGCTTTCAGCTTTGCCAGGGCTGCAGCCTTCGCCTTCGCGGCGGCGGCGGCTTTTTGCTTGGCCAGATCCATGTCTTCTGCTGGCGACTCTTCCTTCGCTTCGCCCTGTTCTTTCGCTTTCAGCTTTGCCATTGCTGCAGCCTTTGCCTTTGCGGCAGCGGCGGCTTTTTGCTTGGCAATGTCCATGTCTTCTGCTGGTGATTCTTCCTTCGCTTCGCCCTGCTCTTTCGCTTTCATTTTAGCCAGGGCTGCAGCCTTCGCCTTCGCGGCGGCGGCGGCTTTTTGCTTGGCCAGATCCAAGTCTTCTGCTGGCGATTCTTCCTTCGCTTCGCCCTGCTCTTTCGCTTTCAGCTTTGCCAGGGCTGCAGCCTTTGCCTTCGAGACGGCGGCGGCTTTTTGCTTGGCCAGATCCAAGTCTTCTGCTGACGATTCTTCCTTCGCTTCGCCCTGCTCTTTCGCCTTCATTTTAGCCAGTGCTGCAGCCTTCGCTTTAGCTGCTGCTTCTTTTTTCAGCTGTTCAAGATCTTTTTCTCCGCTCATAGGTTAGATCACCTTCTTCCCAGTCTTAGCCTCATAACGGATTTTTTCTTTTAGTTTATTAATTCCATAAATCAATGCTGCCGGGTTCGGCGGGCATCCTGGTATGTATACATCAACAGGGACAATCTGGTCGACCCCTTTTACAACTGAGTAAGATTTTACGTATGGCCCGCCCGCAGTTGCACATGAGCCCATCGCAATCACCCATTTTGGTTCAGGCATCTGATCGTAAAGACGGCGGACAATTGGCGCCATTTTCTTTGTTACTGTACCTGAAACAATCATGACATCAGACTGGCGGGGAGATGTACGGAAAAAAGATCCGAAACGGTCCAAATCGTAGTGCGATGAACCTACACCCATCATTTCAATGGCACAGCAAGCAAGCCCGAAGGTCATTGGCCACAATGAATTACTCCGCGCCCACGCTTTAATCTGTTCCAAAGTTGCCATAAACACATTACGCTGCAGTTCTTCCATTTCTTCTGGTGTAATATTATCCAACTTTAAATCCATTTCAGCACCTTCTTTTTCCATGCATAAACAAGTCCAATTACTAGCATAAATACAAAAATCAGCATCTCAATCAATGCAAAAATCCCAAGTTTTTCATAGGCCACAGCCCACGGATACAAAAATACAGTCTCTACATCAAAAATGACAAACATCAGGGCAAAAATATAATAGCGGACATTGAACTGCACCCTCGAATCATGGAATGGCTCAATCCCGCTCTCATATGTGGTATACTTCGTATCATATGGCTTATAGGGCCGCAAAAGCTTGCCCAAAAACAAAGCCACCACAGGCAGTAAAACTCCCAGGCACAAAAACACAAAAACTATCAAATAGTTATTCTGATATAAATTCCAAAGCTCCATGCCCATCCCCTCCAATGCTGAAAATTTTCACAACATTTAAACATGTAACCGTAACCATTATACACCCTACTCCCACATGTGTCGACACAACCTCATACTATTATTGGAAATTCTCGCTGGCGCCAAATCGAATCGCCGAGAAAGAGAATTTACCTACGCAATTGTAAGCCAGTGACACACCTTCCCTAGATTATATGAGCTTGCCCCCAGTCAATATCCATTAAATTCTTCTTTATATTCATCTACCATTAAAAATGAAACTTACTGCTTTGTCAGTGAGATATCTAACACCTTAGGAGGATTTTTCATTAACAACTCACTTATATATCTTTTTATTTCTAAAAGTATGACACTTCTTATGCTGTAACTTCTTATATATATGCTGTTTATTAAAATAAAACCTTGTTCCTCAAGTTTTTGGGTCAGTTTCCAGCATTTATCGGTCAAATTAGAATTTTATCGGTCAGAATTTGTATTTTATCGGCAGGTTCTCCTCTTTTATCGGTCACTTTTCCGATTTATCGGTCAGTTCCTTTTCTATCAACATTACAGCATTAACATGTTGACAATATAAAACCATATACAAAAGTTTCTATTTAATCCATCTTAAGGATTAAATATATCAAATATGACCGTTTCTGATGCTTTTTGTTCATCTATTATGAACATTATTATGTTTTGCCATTTCTTCGTTAATTTCATGAAATGTGCGTAATTGAATTATAACTTCCCTGTTCTTTTTCTCAGAATTTTCTGTGCTAGCATAGAAATTGTCAAACAAGCTATTAGGAGGCTTAATATGAAAAAGTATTTTTATTATCTGCTCGCAGCTATAACGATCTGGAGTACAGCAGGTGTGAGCGCACAAGCAGAAGAGGTAACAGTAAACAAAGGGGATACCCTGTGGTCCATAGCACAAAAACACGAAGTGTCCGTTCGGGATATAAAAAACTGGAATGGTCTAACTGGAGATTTGATTCACCCAAATGATAAACTTGATGTTTCACCTGAAGAAATATACATAGTAAAATCCGGTGACACTCTCTGGAATATCGCTAAAACATACGGTATTAATGTACATAACCTTAAAAAATGGAATCAGCTGAACTCAGACCTTATTAAACCTGGTTTAGAGCTTATCATCTATAAAAATGGCTCGGCTAAGGAATCAACGCCTAAAACAGTTGTAAAAGCGGCTAACACAGAACAGCCTGCAGCTGAAACGGACAAAAGCCTGACTGTCACTGCAACTGCCTATACAGCCAGCTGCGAAGGATGCATCGGCATTACAAAAACAGGAGTAAATCTTATCGATAATCCGGATGCAAAAGTAATTGCGGTGGATCCGGACGTCATTCCTTTGGGTTCTAAGGTATTTGTAGAAGGATACGGCTATGCCACTGCCGAGGATATTGGCGGGGGAATTAATGGAAATGAAATTGATGTGTTTATACCTGCCACACCAGATGCGATGCAATGGGGAAGAAAAGAGGTAAAAGTTACGATTCTGAATTAAATCCTTTTAACGAAGAGGTCTCTCTCAGGGACCTCTTTAATTGTGCCATTCATAATAATGGCTACTTTTTAACCAAGTATATTTCAGACACACGGCAAAATGCTTTTAAAAGATTCTGCATGCATTTTATCCGAATCGCTTCGTCAAATAAAAATACGTTGAATATCTCCGCTTCAAGCATGATGAAGATTTTCATGGTAGCATCACCCTTATTGCTTATATGATTATTTGTAAAATAGCTGATTAATTCTCTTTCATAATATTCTATCGTTCCAAATAATACAGTCGACAAGGAAATCACCCCCTGGTTTTCTCCAACCTTGTCTTTCTTAGCACATGTTGATAATATATGACTCTATTCCGCGGGTTTCAACAAAATCTGACACTTTTAACAAAATAGTTAAATTAGTTAAAAAGACCATTCGTTTTTAATATAAATGAAACATGGCTGTTTCCTTTGAAATTATATTTTGTGATAAAGTTACCTTAAGAGCTTAAATTAGGAGAAATACATATGACTAAAAACAACTGCCCAGTTATTCAAAAATTCGATGAGCTCGTTAAAAAAAGCAATGAGCTCAAAAAAGAACTAGACGTTACTCCTTTTGAAGATAAACAAAAGTTCATGAGCCTTCTCAAAAAGCTCATGACCGTGCATAAGAATTTGGATCAGTTAACCCTATATGACCAGACAAAGTATTGAAATACTACAAGGACAGGCCTATGCCTGTCCTTTCTTCATTGTGACTATCAACCACTCACCCACCAACATATCAACTATCAAAAATAAACAATAATATTCACCTAAAAACAGGCTGCCCTCCTTGAGGCAGCCTGTTTTTATTAGTAGCGTCTTCTTCGGTTTCTAAGGAACGCAGGAGTATCAAGTGACTCTTCCTGCGGGTCAGCCTGCACCCGGTAATCTTCCTGAACCGGTTCCCGATGTTCTCTCCCCTGCCGGCGATTGCCCGGCTCTTCTGCATACTGATATGTATGAACATATTCTTTTTCTACAGGTGGCTTTGAACTAGGTTTAGCCCTTAGATCCTCTTGTTCATTGAAGCCGGTCGCAATAACCGTAACAAGTATTTCTTCTTTTAGGGAATCATTTATGACCGAGCCAAATATCATATTTACGTCTTCATCTGAAGCAGAAGCAACGATATCTGCAGCTTCTTGAACTTCATATAAGCTGATATTTGCTCCGCCTGTAATATTCATTATGACGCCGCGTGCTCCATTAATGGACGTTTCTAATAATGGACTTGATATTGCTTTTCGGGCTGCTTCTGCCGCGCGGTCTTCCCCGGTAGCAATTCCGATTCCCATCAATGCTGTTCCTTTATGGGACATAACTGTTTTAACATCGGCAAAATCAAGGTTGATTAAACCAGGAACGGCAATCAAGTCCGAAATACCCTGAACACCCTGACGGAGGACATTATCCGCTTCCATAAACGCTTCAAGCATAGGTGTTTTCTTATCAATAATCTCTAATAAGCGATCATTTGGAATAATAATTAGCGTATCGACTGCTTTTTTCATCGCCTCAATGCCTGCATCTGCATTGGCTGCACGCTTGCGGCCCTCAAACTTGAAGGGGCGGGTTACCACACCAATTGTCAGTGCGCCAACTTCACGGGCGATGCGTGCAATGGCAGGAGCTGCACCAGTTCCAGTTCCGCCGCCCATTCCGGCAGTAACAAATACCATGTCAGCACCCTTCAATACTTCACGAAGCTGGCTTTCACTTTCTTCCGCCGCTTTCCTGCCTACATCAGGATTTGCCCCTGCTCCCAGGCCCCTCGTTAAGGTAGCACCGATTTGCA
The DNA here is from genome assembly GCF_964223445.1 of Cytobacillus sp. Lineage (NCBI taxonomy): Bacteria > Bacillati > Bacillota > Bacilli > Caryophanales > Bacillaceae > Cytobacillus > Cytobacillus sp. The sequence continues at coordinate 1,306 of NZ_CAXQGS010000083.1, read as the reverse complement.
TGGTTACTTCTGCCTTTGATTGATTTAGAGCTTGTCCATCTGTATTAACAGCAATAAACTCTACACCCTCAACTCCATGTTCAATCATCCTGTTTACAGCGTTGTTTCCCCCGCCGCCGACTCCGATGACTTTGATCGTAGCATATTGGTCTATATTTGTATCAAACTCCAGCATTGCGGCTCCTCCTTTAATTCAAATAGACTTGCATGATTGCTTTAAAAAAGAGAGTAACCCATTAAAGGTATACTCTCTTCTATTGTAAAGGCCTATATTAAAGAATTCGAGTGATTTATCTATTTTTTGGGGCAATTTTCTTAAAATTCCGGTGGTAAATATTACTATTAAAAAAACACCCCCAGCTAAGCCAGGGGTGCTGATGTTTTTATTAGAACTTTCTTTCCGAAACTTCGATACGATTGATTGCACGCTGAAGTGCAAGCTCTGCTCTGCGGAAATCAATGTTCTCACGCTTCTGCTCATTCAGGCGCTGTTCAGCACGCTGCTTCGCACGAACGGCACGCTCTACATCAATTTCATCTGCTTGCTCAGCAGATTGCGCTAAAATCGTTACCTGCTCCGGACGAACTTCCAGGAATCCGCCGCTCACTGCGACGAAATCAGTTTTTCCGCCGTTTTTTAAACGAACGGCTCCAATTTGTAACGGTGCAACCATTGGAATGTGTCCAGGTAAAATTCCAAGCTCACCGCTTTGAGCTTTTGTGCTTACCATTTCCACATCTGATTCATACACCGGGCCATCGGGAGTAACAACACTGACTTTAATCGTCTTCATTTTTTACCCTCCTGGTCCAGAATTAGACCTCTACGCCCATTTTCTTAGCACTCTCGATAACTTCTTCGATTCGGCCGACAAGTCGGAATGCATCTTCTGGCAGGTGGTCATATTTTCCTTCAAGAATATCTTTGAAACCTTTAACAGTTTCTTTAACCGGTACGTATGAACCTGGCTGGCCAGTAAACTGCTCAGCAACGTGGAAGTTTTGTGATAAGAAGAACTGGATACGGCGCGCACGTGCTACGATGAGCTTGTCTTCATCAGAAAGCTCATCCATACCAAGGATCGCAATGATATCCTGAAGTTCTCTGTAACGCTGTAATGTCTGCTGTACCTGGCGTGCTACTGAGTAGTGCTCTTCTCCAACAATTTCCGGTGACAATGCACGGGAAGTGGAAGCAAGCGGATCTACCGCAGGGTAGATACCCATCTCAGAAAGCTTACGCTCAAGGTTAGTTGTTGCATCCAAGTTCAATCTCGGCAAACCGGGGCGAACCAGTCCAGTACTG
>NZ_CAXQGS010000082.1:0-26033 GCF_964223445.1 Cytobacillus sp. | reverse complement strand
TCCATTTTGCAGGCCGCCAGGAAGCTGCTGATACCTCCAATAATGTCCAGCAATGATTTTTTCAGGGTCAAGTTTCCCTTCCCTGTCAAGAGCATTGCGATAATGGAACCGAAAATCATTGTTGACGCTATTTGTAAAAGGAAATCTCCTTATCAGCAAACTTTCATCATACTGACTGATTGTTTGAATTCGATCCCAGTATTCCTTGCGGTTCCTGCTTACACCCAGGACCTTTGAAAATAAGGAAGGTATCATGACCCTTCCTTCTTTCACTTCGAAGTTAGGGCGGATCATGGCTTTCTCTTTGATTAAAATAAAGAGCTCATCATAAGTGGTTTTCAGAGTTACAGAGGAAGGTGTATAATCCCGCAGCTGCCAGGGTTTATATAGTCCTGAACCCTCATGGTTAAGTATCGTTTCGATTTCCCTGGAGGCCCTATAGGCAACTGTAGCACTCCTTCTTCTCTTTTCTTGGGGAAAGGGCTCTGGCTTTTTCTTTTCAGGGTAATGATGAACAAAAGACTCCTGAACCACCGGATCCATTTTTGCCGGAAGATCTTCCCCTGAAGGAGAAAAATAAAGAATATCGCACCCGATTTGAATTAAGTAGTACAAAAAATAATAATGACTCTTTGTCCCATTGCCGTACCATAGGATTTTTGGCATGGCCATTTTAGGGTCAATATCTTTAAGTTCTGTCCCCAAATGGTTAGTGGACCACTTAATCACATCTACAAGCACTCTTCGGATATCCTGGTTTTTTAATCCGGCTGGTTCATGTTCAGAAAAAAGTTTCAGCATACTGATCATCGCTTCTCTTATCTTCCTGTGCATAGAAGGTGAGGATGATTTAAGCAGCAGCTGTTCCCCATCAAGGAAAGCAGCAAAGCGATTTATGGATAAATCCTGTTCACGGTTTATGTTCAGGACTTTTTGTATCGCCTGGAACTGCTGATTATTAATGGTCTTATCCAGATGTTCTTCACTCAAAAGGTGAAGCCCTGCATTCTCTGTGTAAATAAGATCGAAAAGATGATTATAATATTCATCTTCATCGAGCGGAACCCCAAGAAACCTGGCAACAATCTGGCCTATATGCAAAGTTTGCTGTTCCTCTCTGTAAGTTTCACGCTCGTGATTGGGCTTGGTTAAGTGTGAGGTCCAATTCTCATATGTAACCTTTAAGATGTGAGTTTTGATTTGACTGTACGACAAGTTCAATTTATATCCCTTCCCTCTATGAGCGAAAGATGCATTCTTATCATTTCATTCAAAAATGGCGTTTCAGTTCCCGGATAATGGGACCGGGAATAATATGTAAACTTATTACCATCATATCATAGGAATACAGCCTTTTTCTAAAATGGTTTAATTTCTTTACGATTTAACAGTAAGAAAGTTTCAGTTCAGCAGTATTTTTAATAGCTGAATAACCTCAATCACCATTATTCCTGTCCCCGCATAAATTGGAGTACTCTGTGAAGGAAGGTGAATCAGTATGAGGCTGCTTTTTCGAAGAGTGAGATATCAGGGGATCGATCATGATCTGGATATAATCAGGAATATGTTATGTTCAAGTTCTTTTGTTTTTATGGACATTTTTTTATTGTCATTAATCCTTGCCATTTTCACTTTTGCCAATTACCAGTCTATTGCCATCAGCAGCTTAGTCTTTACAGGATGCTATACTTTTTGCATCTGTTTATTTATCGTTTTAAAAAAATGGCTGAGGGACCAGCCGGACTAAACTCTTTCTTTAATATTATTTAAAATATCATTTAGAATTTCTTCCCCGGCTGCTGCCCCTAAATTATTAGAAATCAAGTAAGGATGTGAGAGGGCTGGATTAGCTGCCAGCTCACCATGGTTTGGGACGTATGGGAAATCGCAGAACTTTAAAAAATCATGGTCCAGAACTGAATCACCTGCTCCAAAAACAATATTAATTCCTTCCCGATTCTTAATAAATTTTACCGCCTCGCCTTTACAGATGGGATTTGGCATAAAATACAGTTTTCTCCCCTGAAGGGATATCCTCCACCCATAAGACTCAGTCAGTCTTACTATTTCCTCTTGGGCTGCTGCGGTTATTTGTTCATCCAGAATATAATAAAAGAAAAGATTTTCAGCCGTTTTTATTTTTCCGTTCAGTTCCAGGCATTGAGACCTGTCCATCATTTCCTCAAGCACTGCACACTCTGCCTTTAGACGCTTTCGGACTATGCCTGACCACTCCTCAAGAGGTTTTCCATTATAATGGATATTTGCTCCATTCGATGTGACAGTGTACGGAATGTTAAAGTCATCCTGAAAAAGGAAAATACGCTTATATTGTTGGTATGTTCTCGTTGTAACAGGCACAAAAAGAATGTGAGCGGAAACCTCTTTCAGCATCATGAGAGCCTCATAAGTCATAAAGGCTACTTCCCTGCCATCTTTACGCTCAACACCTATTAAATTTTCTTCTTCTGCCTGTCCAAAATCAGCTAGTGCTTTATTTGAGTAGATTAAAGTCCTGTCCAGATCTGAAGCAAACATCCTCATTATTCTTCTCCCGTCTTTTTAATTAATCCACAGCATGTGTAGCTCATTTCAGGATAATGAATAATCTCGACATTCCGCTCCTTGGCCAGCATAACAATATGGCGAACATATGGGCTTTCCGGGTCTTTCATCAGGATTTTCCACGGAAGTCTTCTCAAAAGAACTCTGGTGGTTTCTCCGACTCCCGGCTTTACAAAGTTAATGGATTCAATTTTAAATTCCTCTTGTATTCTCTGAACTTCTTTCATTCCTTTAAAACTTGCTTCTCCCGGGCTTCTCACGATAGTGGCCGCAAGTTCAGCTGCTTCCTGTTTAACAGCCGAGAACTCCTCTGTAATCGCTGAGAGATAATGGTTAGAAACATCTGCTTCCTCAAGCTCACTATAATATTTTGCGCCATGGAAATCTTCCGGACCAATTAAAGATTCATTTAATACTGTTCTGCTGACCAATCCTGAAACAGTAGAATTGAGGCAGGCACTTGGAATCAGAAAGTCTTCCCTTGTTCCATAAAGTGTTGTGCAAAAGCCTGGATCCGCAAGAACGGCCAAAGTGTCATCGAGAAGAACACCATAAAGTTCATGGAATTGTCTGCAGGCCTTGGTTAATTCAAAGGAAATAGCCCCTTTGCCTGTCCATCCATCCACAAACTGAATATTGCAGCCAGGATGTGAATTTAAGATATGCTTTATCGCATTTTCGTCAATTCCCCGGTCCCTGATAATGGAAATGCTGTAATGCGGCAATCTTACTCCATATACTTCATAAAGATACCGTTTTATTAGAATACCGACAGGCGTCCCTGCTCTGGCCAGGGAAACTAAAACCGCATTTTCTCCTTTTTGCTTCCAAATTTGTTCAGAAACCACTCCTGTGGACAATGCTGTTTTTCGTTTGTATTCATCAAGTGTTTCCCAAAACAGGGAAAGGTAATTTTCAGGAGGCTGGTATTCAATAGGAAGTGTTTCACTATAATGCTGACCGGACTGAATGTTTTTTTCCCTTTGCTCAATGGATCCTTCAAGTGAATATCCGCTTAAATCCTTCAGTAAAAATACAACGTCATCTTTACTATATGAACCAAATTTTTCCTCAATTATATTCATTTCTTTCACCCCCATTAAAGCAAACTATTTTTATATTCTTTATATATTTCTTTAATTGATTGATAAAAGGCATAAGTGAATCTTTTTCCGGCTCTCTTTCGAAAAACAGGAATAGTTCTTCATAATAGTCCTCTGGAATGTTATAAACAAATTGTGCCATTTCAGGGTCTTCAGGGTTTTGAAAGGAAATGCCGTATTTGGCTCCATATTCATTATCATTACTTACAAATATGGGACTGCGTGTTGTTGAGTGGAATTTTACGCCTTCCCCCATTAACGAGGCAAGTTTCATAGGGATATACATAAACTCCCCTGTTCCAAGACATAGCGTATTCCTGCCATCCCGTTTACCTGATAGGTATTGGCCGATCTCAGCTAATGACACACTTAATCTGGCTTGGCGTTTTGCATCCAGCCCGAAACGGCCAGAATCTTTTAAATAAGGAATAGTTCTGATTTCACCGCTTAGAGCAGCAGAAGGCTCATTCATCGGGCTTAATAGTTCAGGGAATTCATTATTTATATGAATATAGGAAATTAGCCCATCATTTCCTTTCAGTTCATCCGATGACTGACTTTCATGCACTTCAGGGGAACCCTTAACGTCGATCTCCCCTTTTAGAAGAGACACACTGTGAATAATAATGCCCAATTCTTTTTCAAGATCATCAAACAGAATCTGGTTTTTTAGGGAACGCCAATCCAGAATAGAGACGACTGTATAAATCTTTCTGGGAAAGCGTTCATGAATGGATCGGATGATATTAATAGCTGTTTTTCCTGTTGTCATTTCATCATCAACAAGAATGATCTCTCTCTTATTATCCAAAAGGCTTTCATTTGTGTAGCATCTGTGGGAAGTAGCATGGGAATGTTCTTCTTCAAATGTTATGACAGAATTCTTATTAATCAGCTGTTCTCTTGTTGTGTGAAAGTAATCGGCACGTTTGAATGATTGAAAGAAAGCATGTCCAAGTGCCGTTGCTGTTTCGGCAAAACCGATAATGACAGGGTTATGGTCTTCATGAATAAAAGGGCTGCTGTTTTTGATGCCTGGACCGTATTTAAAAGCAGATAGAAGCTCAGCGGTCTTTCCTGTCTCCACCTTCTTTACCTTTTCCATATAACGGCTGGCAAGCAGTTCCCCTGTCAGGAGTCCGATTTGGGGATTAATCGGAATATGTTTCCCGAGTACTTTGCTGACAAATAAAAAGGATCTTTTTTTATTTATTCTTGCGGCCATGACAAACAAATCTTCAGGCGCAAGCTCATAAGGGTTATCGGTTATCTGAATATCAACGGTTAACGAGTTGAGTATCTGAATTGAATGTTTCGTTTTTGAGAAGGTCAATGTATGTGATCTCATCCTGCAGCACCCCGTATACTTCTGATTTTAATAATATTTTTTTAGCCCAATATAAATGGGGTTTAATTTCATTCATTTTGTTTTGGTAATCACTTTTCATAACCCCTATTTTTCCGCCGGCCTGACCGGCGATGCTCTGTGCATCCAAATACTCTTCAAGGGTTACAGTATTCAATGCCTGTACAGGCCTGATATGGGTTGGATGGATAATGGTTTTTCCAGTTAAGCCATTTGAAATATCCATAGAGATTTCTCTTATTAATCCGTCCATATGCCGATCAATTAAGTCCGTCCTCATTTTGAGCCCATCCTGCCCAAGACGTTCCCTGAATGGCGTCTGCCTTATTTGAGGCTTCAGAAGACGCTCCTTTGAAGAGAAATATTCCCATACCGGGCCTGAGATGACATATGGCTGGTCCCCACGCAGAAAAATATTAATGATATCTGAGATACAATCTCTTATTACAGCAATATCATATACAGTAGTATCTGAGTTTCTGCGTATTCCATATAGCCCGCTAAAATCAGTGGCACCAATCCGCACATTCAAAATCAGTTCAGAATATTGGTCCAAAACCTTCTTAATGCCGATTAATTCATCAAGCCTTGTTTCTTTTTGAATGATTTCTTTCGTTTCCAGAATCGGCATGGCATATAAACAATAACCATAAGAATTAAGCTTTTCAATTTCAGTTAAAATTCTGCTTCCTTCAGCCGGATAGAACTTTGGCAGGACAAAGCCAGTAAGAAGATGCATGCCATTGGGAATTCTGCTTTTGAGTCTAATAAGCTGATCATAGCTTCTGATTCGCACGAAGATCAAAGGGAGATCTTCTTCTTCACAAAGCCCCTTCGCAAGGTCCGAGCTCAAATTTTCCAATTCCAAAGACAGCAGGTCTTCTGCCTTTTCCACTTCATCATCACCAATTGCATCTTCAAGGCATATGACCATGGATGTAAGGCCTGCATGCTTTTTGGAGAGCAGATCCTGATGAATATTAGGCCTTGTTGCCGGCATATATAACGTTGCTCCAAGTGCATATGCTAAAAGATCCCTGCCTGACCTCTTGTTAAAATGGCCCGGCTTTTTGTAAAACACCTGATTTATTTTTTCATCCGGAAGATCGGAAAATAGTCTCATTTTTGCAGCTCCATTCCTTCACTTAAATACTACTTTCTTCCTTTTCCACCCAAAAAAGATAAAAATAAAAGGGAGCGGACATGTGTCTGTTCCCTTTTAATCGTAGAGCAATTAAGATATTAAGTTCAGCCCTGATCTGCAGCTTCCTTTTTTGCATTCCTTGCATGAACAATAAATGTAATAGCAAACACGATAACCAATACAATAAAGAAATAAATATGGTCAATATGAATTCCAGCCGCACTGGCAATCATCTTAGCAGAAATAAGAAGGATCAGAATATATGAGCTGGTTTCCAGTTCGGGTACCCTGTCAATCAGTTTTAAGAATACTCCTGCTACACCACGCATCATGATAATTCCAAGCATGCCTCCTATTAACAGCACCCAGATTTCCTGACTCACTCCAAGCGCAGCCAATATGCTGTCTATTGAAAAAGCAATATCCATTAATTCAACTGCAATGACTGTACCCCAGAAAGTACCGAAAAGGCGAATTAATAAGCCTTTCTGATTAATCCCTTCAATTGCCTCTTCATCACCGTCTTGCTCGGCTTTTCGCTTATCAATAAAATACTTGATTGCAAGCCAGGCTAAATAGGCTGCACCCAACACCTTAATATACCAGAACTCAATTAAGAATACACCGATTCCAATGGCAATAAATCTGAAGAAATAAGCACCTAACAAACCATAAAAAAGTGCTTTCTTACGCTGTTTTTCCGGCAGATGTTTTACCATCACAGCAAGTACGAGTGCATTATCAGCAGACAATAAGCCTTCTAAAATGACAAGTGTCCCTATCAGTGCCCAGCTTTCCGGCTTTGATAAAGCCTCAACCCACATTTCCCAGTTAAAAAACTGGGAATATGTATGCATTATAGATTCTAAGATTTCCATTCTAATTTATTCCCCCCGGATGATGACTATTTCATTCACATAAAAGACCCGGCATTGCCGAGCCTTATTAAGCAAATATACCTCTTATTTATCCAACCTGTAAACCAAAATCTTTTGCCAGTGCAGCCAATCCGCCCTGATATCCGCTTCCAATCGCACTGAATTTCCATTCTCCGTTATGTCTGTAAAGTTCTCCAACTACCAGGGCAGTTTCAATAGAGAAATCTTCACCTAAGTCATAGCGGATCAACTCTTCGCCTGTATCTTCATTCAGGATCCTCACATAGGAATTTGATACCTGTCCAAAGTTCTGATTGCGTGCTTCTCCGTCATGAATCGTGATAGTGAACGTAATACGCTGTATGTTTGCAGGCACATTAGCCAGGTCAATTTTCACCTGCTCGTCATCGCCATCCCCTTCACCTGTACGGTTATCTCCAGTATGTACAACAGAACCATTAGCACCTGTAGTATTGTTGTAGAAAACAAAGTCGCTTTCAGAAGTTACCTTCCCAGTGTCTCCAAGCAGGAATACGGAAGAATCCAAATCGAAGTCATTTCCGCCATCGTATTTATTTGTGTCCCATCCAAGTCCGACTATTACCTTAGTCATACCTGGGTTTGTTTTTGTTAAGTCAACTTTTTGTCCTTTTGATAAACTTACTGCCATTTCAACTCAAACCTCCATTATGTAGAATAAATGTATTTACGCTATAAATCATGAAAAGTTTCATAATCCATAAAAATATTTTTTCATATTCCAGGATTTATTTCAATATTTAAGTCATCCATTTCGGCGGAGTGTTTTTATTCCAATAAATTGATCCAAGTTCATGGTGTGTCTGAAAATTATCATGGTGTGTGTGATAGTGAAAATTAAACCAGTATCCCTGCTGTGGAGGATGGTCCCTTCTTACATGGAAGCGAATGACATCTTCATTCGCCTTGCTATTGGTGATATGGAAGATTTTTTCCGACAAACCGCCCCCTGGAGTTTCTGTAACCTTTAAGTGAGCAAGACTTTCTTCGGGAAATTGCACCGCCACCTCCTGGATGGCTTTCTCAATATTTGGAAGTATCACCTCGTTAAACTCATCTTCAATAACAGGGCCTATCTTTGCACCAAACTTTTCATATGATTGTGCCTCAGCTTCTATAAGCATTTGCCTGATAAAGTCATCCTTATCAAAATTAGTATCTTCCTCTTCAGCAAGTTCTGCACTGTTTTCCGAGTTTTCCACATCAGAAGCTCTAGAAGCTTTTAACTGGCTGGTATTTTCATATAGAAAAGCCTGAGAAGGTGTGACGAGGCCAAATGTTAAAATGGTAACAAGTACAACAAAGGATTTTCTCAGCCAATTCGGCATGTTTTTTCGCCTTCCTTTCTGCTAAGCAAGGATTTTCTTAAATATGCCGCTTTTTTCAATATTTGCGGCAGCTTGCTTTAATACATCTTCGGGCTGAACAAGTGCAATCCGGACATATCCCTCACCCCATTGGCCAAAGGCACTTCCAGGGGTTACGACTACGCCGGCGTGGTTAATCAAATCAACCGCAAAATCCCGGGAGGAGCTGTATCCATTTGGAACCTCTGCCCACAAGAACATTGACCCCTCCGGCTTGCTGATATCCCACCCGATATTTTTCAGCTCTTTTAATAATACATCTCTTCTTTTTCTATATGTTTCTCTCAAATCCTGCAAAAAAGAGGACTGATCATTCAATGCTTTCACTGCAGCTGACTGCACCGGCAAGAATACCCCATAATCCAAATTGGATTTGAAATTGGCCAGCAACGCAATAAGCTGCTGATTACCGGCAGCATATGCCACCCTGCATCCTGCCATATTAAAGCTTTTTGATAGTGAATTCATTTCAATCCCTACATCCATTGCCCCTGTAACAGACAAAAAACTTAGAGGTTTCTTCTCATAATAAAGTTCTGAATAAGCAAAATCATGCAATACAGCAAAGCCGTACTTCTTTGCTAGTTGGATCACCTGAAGAAAAAACTCTTCTGTCGCCATTGCAGGAACAGGATTGCCGGGGAAATTCAGAATCATTAATTTCGTGTTTGCGAGTATTTCATCAGGGATTTCATCAAAATCCGGCAGGAAGCTACTGTCCTTTTTTAAGGGCATGCCGTACATCTGTGCCCCGGCCAATGCTGCACCTGCAGCATAAGCAGTATATCCAGGGTCCGGGACAAGGATATACTCTCCAGGGTCACACAGAACCATCGGCAAATGAACCAGACCGTCCTGGGAACCCATTAAAAGCAGCACCTCTGAAGTTTCAAGATCTACTTCAAAATTTCGTTTATAATAGCTGCAGACTGCAGAATGAAATTCATTTGTACCTGTTAACGAGTACCCATATAATTCTGGTTCCCGGGTTCCTCTTGCTAACTCCTCCATAACAAAAGCGGGAGGGGGCAAATCCGGGCTGCCAATGCTCAAATCAATCACCGGAATTCCGTCTGAAAGTTTCGAATTCTTAATTTGGGTCAATTCAGCAAACACACTTTCCGGAAAAGAAGCCATTCTTTTTGAAATAGGAAATTCCATAGTATCCTTCCTCGCTATGTATCTCAATTCTATTTTTCTATTATACTTCTTTTCAAACCAAATTTAAATTGATTTCATGTATCCTTAAAAAGAACAATAGATATATAGTAAAAAATATATTTGCCGGATTATAAAGCAGCAAAGCGGGGAATAATAAGAACAAATCGTGTTCTTCAAGCCGAGGAGAATAAAAAGGGGGAAATTCAAATGGATTGGTCTGTATTCTTTGTTATTGCAAGCCTTTTGCTGATGGCTTACTTTGTTTATCTGGCCATCGCAGATTAATAAGAAGGTGCCTGGTATTCAGGCACTTTTTCTTATTTTTCAATTACCCCAAAATGAAATTTCGATGACTTTCTTTCAATTACTTTGAAGCCATATCGGTCAAACCTTGAACTTCTAAAGTAATCCTTCAGAACCACTCTCTGTCTGGCTGCTCTTTTTGCATGAAAAATAACTTCCTCTGACAGGTCCTCATAAACAGCAAAGTTCCTCAGTGCTTTAATCCCCTCTGACTCAAGGATTTTTTCTTCAAACATGGGATCAAAATAGACAACGTCATAACTGTCCGGGGGCAATTTTTTCAAATAAGGAAGGGCCATTGACGACTCCACCTTTATTCTTCTCATTGCCTGATTCATACTATCAAGCCCCGAGTCCCATTGTCTAAGGCCATTCGCCACCAGGAAGGAAAGATATTTATTTCCTTCCAGCCCTGTAACTTTGCCTTTACTCCCTGCTGCATAACTGGCTGTTATGCTGTCCGAGGCCAGTCCAAGGGTACAATCTAGAATACTGCTGCCTTCTTTAAGCCCCGCAGCCTGAAGAAAAGGATCACCCTCTCCTTTTAGGAGACGCTTTACTCTGAACATCGCTGAACTGGGATGAAAGAAGAATGGCTGGCTTTCACCTATCGGAAATAGCTCCAAACGTTCTTTTCCAACTACTATGCAGTCTTCAGGAACTTGTTTTTGGATCATTCCTACAGACCTTTTATTCCTGCTGATATATTCTGCACCCAATTGTTCGGCAATGTTTTTTGCTTTTTCTTTCATTGCTTCATTGGTGCGTCCGGCAGTTGTAATAATCATTGTGTTCACCTGAATTTCTTAATTTTGCTATAAAAAAAGGGTGCCAGCAGACACCCCGTTTTGTTTAATCTTTATATTCTCAGCAATTCGCCTCAAAAGCCGCAAGAAGATTTTCCATGATCGCTTCCATGGAATGGTCTTCAATATCATGGCGGTGAATGAAGTGCACAACTTCCTTCCCTTTTAAAACAGCCATAGAAGGAGATGAAGGCTCATATCCATCAAAGTACTCGCGCATTTTAGCTGTAGCTTCTTTATCCTGTCCTGCAAACACCGTCACTAAATGATCAGGTTTCTTTTCACTGCGTAAAACGGCCTGTGTAGCTGCCGGCCGAGCCAGTCCAGCAGCACAGCCGCAAACTGAATTGACAACAACAAGAGCTGTTCCTTCAAGACCTTCCATAAACTGCTCTACATCCTCTGAAGCCGTCAGCTCTTTAAAACCAGCCTGTACAAGCTCCTCACGCATCGGCTTTACCATTTGTTTCATATATTCTTCATATGCCATAGACATAAAATTGCCTCCTCCTTAAGCTGCAGTTTGTAAAGTAAGCATACTATAACGTATGATCTTTATGCAATTTTTCTATGCCGGGTATTACTTTGTAATCCGTTTTATCGTCCTATTACGGTATTCTATCGTCCTAAATCACATACATATCGGCCAAAAACTCTTATCAGCAAGAAAGCCAGTCATAAATGACCGGCTTTCTTAACATTATTAAATTTTCATAACGCCGCCTGTGCTGGCATTGGTTACAAGCTTCGAATAACGGGCAAGATACCCTGTTTTGACCTTTGGCTCGAAGCCTTGCCAATTGGCTTTGCGTTCTTCAAATTCTTCATCGGAGATTTCCAGGTTGATTGTACGGTTATTCAAATCCAATTCAATGATATCTCCATTTTCCACGAATGCAATAGGCCCGCCTTCAGCAGCCTCAGGAGAAATGTGCCCAATGCTGATTCCCCTGGAAGCCCCTGAGAAACGGCCATCTGTAATCAGGCCGACTTTTGCCCCAAGTCCCCGGCCAACAATCTGGGAAGTAGGTGCAAGCATCTCCGGCATTCCAGGCCCTCCTTTGGGACCCTCATATCGAATGACTACAACATGGCCTTCCTGCACTTTACCGGTAATTATTCCGGATAATGCCTCTTCCTGCGAATCAAAGCAGATGGCTGGTCCTCTATGGTATCCGCCTACTGATTCATCAACAGCACCGACTTTTATAATTGATCCTTCAGGAGCAAGATTTCCAAACAGAACTGCCAGCCCTCCGCGTTCAGAATGCGGATTCTCCAGGGTACGGATTACGTTTTTATCCAGGATTTCACTGCCTGCTACATTCTCCTTTAGAGGTTTGCCGGTAACTGTCAGACAATCTCCATTCAGAGCGTCCGGCTTTTTAAGCAATTCATTGATGATCGCACTGACTCCGCCCGCATTATGAACATCTTCAATATGATAATCTGAAGCAGGAGCAATCTTCGCTAAATGCGGAACCCGGTTGGCAATCTGATTAATTCGTTCAATCGGATATTCAAATTCGGCTTCGTGAGCAAGTGCCAATGTGTGAAGAACTGTATTGGTTGACCCGCCCATTGCCATATCCAGGGCAAATGCATTGTCAATCGCATCAATTGTAACGATATCGCGCGGCTTGATGTCTTTTTTTATTAATTCCATCAGCTGCTTGGCTGAACGTTTAACAAACTCTTTTCTCTCTTCTGATACTGCCAGAATCGTCCCATTGCCAGGAAGTGCAAGACCCAGCCCTTCTGCCAGACAGTTCATGGAATTTGCAGTGAACATTCCGGAACATGATCCGCAAGTCGGACAGGCAACCTGCTCGATTTCCTGAAGCCTTTTTTCATCGATTTGTCCAGATTCAAAGGCACCTACACCCTCAAAGACAGAGCTTAAAGATAAAGGTTTTCCGCTTGAATCAACGCCAGCTTTCATCGGGCCTCCGCTGACAAAAACGGTTGGAATATTAACCCGTAAGGCCCCCATCATCATTCCAGGCGTAATTTTATCGCAGTTCGGGATACAGACCATTCCGTCAAACCAGTGTGCAGAAACAACTGTTTCAAGTGAGTCTGCAATGATTTCGCGGCTTGGCAGAGAATAGCGCATGCCAATATGGCCCATGGCAATTCCATCATCTACTCCGATGGTATTAAATTCAAATGGAACTCCTCCTGCTTCACGGATTGCTTCTTTAACAATTTTACCGAATTCCTGCAAATGCACATGTCCAGGTACGATATCAATATAGGAATTGCACACAGCAATAAATGGTTTTCCGAAATCCTCTTCCTTTACCCCGGCAGCACGCAGCAAGCTGCGGTGCGGAGCCCGGTCTGTGCCTTTTTTGATCATATCACTTCTCATCTGTGAGCCAGTCATAGTATGTAATACCTCCGTTTACCCTAGATTCATAATCTCTTATTCTATGGGAATAATATGATAAGCCTCCTGCTCCCAAATATTTTCTTTCCAATATAGACCCTTTTTCGGATAATTTCAATAATTTTTACAAATTTATTATAATTTTTCGCTTTAAATGGGTGAAACTGCAGTGTGTGTGAGTTATGGAATTCAATAATTGGGGACGGGACATTCTATAAAAAGCCGGGCACACAATTTTGCTTCAGTCGTTACCTTATTACTGCTGCCATCTTTCCTAAGACGCCGGGAACAATTCCTTATATGCCCAACAAAAAAACCGCTCCAGATTTTCATTCTGTGAGCGGTTTTTTTCCTGTAATTATTCCTGGCCCTGTTTCCGGGATTCAGTCATCTGTTTCCAAACTGACCCTTTTGCTTCTTCTCCATGTTCAATTCTTTCAATAGCCAATTTGATTTGCATGCTGACTTCGAATTCCGGATCGTCTTCTGCTGCTTTTAAAGCAGGAAGCACACTTTCATCACCCACTTCGTAAAGGAACATAGCCGCACGCCAGCGCACAAGTTTACTGTCATCCTGCAGTGCTTCCTTCATGGCGTCCATTGCTTCTTCAAATCCCAGGTCTGACAAACAATCCCCTGCTGTGCGCCTTACTGTGACCGTTTTATCCTTCAATGCTTTGTATAGTAGAGGCAGGACGTCTTTATCTTCAATCATCCCAAGATAAACTGTCGCAAGTCTTCTGATTGAAGCTTTCTCATCTTTAAGCGCTTTTTCAAGAACAGGCAGGTCCTCCAGTTCAGGATCATCCATTTGCTCGAGTTTTTGATAGCGCTCCCGCCAATCTGGAGAATCCAGGTCTTCGACAGACAGTTTAAGAAGAGAACGTGCGTGTTTTTCCTCCGTTTTATCCGGAATTTTAGCCGTTTTCACAAGTATCTGAAGTCTTCCATCTGGATAGGCAGCCATTAACTCTTCTACAATTTCATGGCCAACCTGGTCAAAGTCTCCATAGCGGACACCGAATTCTTTCCACTTGCGGACCACGACAACATTATCAGCAGGATCCTGAGCCTCTGAAACAGCTTTGATAAAGTTTTCAGGAAGTCCAAAGCGCTTTTCTTCCGTACCGTCAGTCAGTTTCACCTGCATGGGAATTCCTTTATACATTTGGACTAATACCTGTACCTCACCAAAATGTTCATCGATGCCGTTGTCTTCTGTGCCTTCATTTTCCACATCCTCGCCAAAAGCGGATCTTACTTGAGGAAGAAGCTCTTTCCAGTCATATTTCGCATTTCTTTCGACAGCAAGGAAATCGGCAACATGGTAAACCCCTTTGATTCCTTCAATTTCAAGTATATCTATAATAATCTTTGGTGCTCCTTCTTTTTTATCCTTTTTATAATTATTAGCCTTCCCCATCGGAAGCTCTTCATCAAGAATAACCTTCATAGTGTTTGGACTTGGTGTTGGTTCGATTGCTTTTATTCTCAAAAGTATCACCCTTTTTAATATATTCACGATGGTAACTGGTTTTATTTTAACATATGGAAATTCACATGGCATTTTAGCTGTTTTAAATAAAAAAGAAACCCGGAGATTACCCCGGGTTTACATCATTCATTTTCAGCTGCTTCTGAAAGATAGCTCCATCTCTCAATCAAGTATTCAAGCTCTTCATTCAGCTTTGTTTCTTCTTCTACTAAGGCCTGACCCTTTTCGAAGTCACTGCCGATGCTGGCCATTTCTGAGGCGATCGCTTCGAGACGGGATTCAGCCGCTTCAATTTTTCCCTCGATTTCTTCCCATTCCTTTTTTTCTTTGTAGCTCATTCTCTTCTTTTTCGGCTTAGTTTCCCTCGCTTTTTTTGGGGCAGGATCGATTTCCTGAACAGGCTTGGCATTCTCGCTTTCAAGAAATTCACTGTAATTTCCATAGTAGGATTCTATTTTCCCCTTGCCTTTTAATACAAGAAGCTGCTCAGCCACTTTATCCAGGAAGTAGCGGTCATGTGAAACGGTAATGACTACACCGGGAAAATCTTCAAGATAATCTTCGAGAACCGTCAGGGTTTGGGTATCAAGATTATTGGTCGGCTCATCAAGAAGAAGAACATTAGGCTCAGACATTAAGATTTTCAATAAATACAGCCTGCGTTTTTCCCCGCCGGAAAGCTTGCGGATAGGAGTGCCGTGAGAATACGCCGGAAATAGGAAGCGCTCCAGCATTTGAGCTGCAGAAATCGTTTTGCCATCGGAAGTTTCAACCACTTCTGCTGTTTCTTTGAGGTATTCAATCATGCGCTTGTTCTCATCCATATCTTCGCTTTCCTGTGTATAGTAAGCGATTTTTACTGTCTGCCCAATAATGCGCTTACCGGAGTCAAGCGGAATCCTGCCTGCCAGTATGTTAAGCAGAGTGGATTTCCCCGTTCCATTTCTTCCGATAATCCCGATTCTATCCCCTGGTTTAACAAGGAGATCAAAATGATCCAGAATCGCTTGAGAGCCATACTTTTTTGAAGCAGATTCAAGTTCAAATACCTGTTTTCCGAGTCGGCTGCCGCTTAGGGACATATCCAATTTTTCGGAGGATTTAACTGAAGCAAGCTGGCTGTCGAGGGTTTCGAACCGCTGAATCCTGGCTTTTTGCTTGGTGGTACGGGCTTTTGCACCTCTTCTGATCCATTCCAGTTCCCTTCTGAACAGATTTTTCTGCTTATCAATGGCTGCTGCTTCATTTTCCTCTCTTACCGCCTTTGCTTCAAGGAATGCAGCATAATTCCCTTTATAGCTGTACAGATTTCCGCCTTCAAGTTCAAACATTCTATTTGTAACCCGGTCAAGGAAATAACGATCATGTGTGACAAGGAGAAGCGCTCCCCTGTACCTGCCCAGATATTCTTCCAGCCATTTAACCGATTCAAAATCAAGATGATTTGTCGGCTCGTCAAGAATCAGCAAGTCAGGTGACTGGATCAGTACTTGCGCCAGCGCAACCCGCTTCTTCTGCCCGCCAGAAAGCTCTCCAATCTTTTTACTGAACTCCTCGATACCCAGTTTAGTGAGTATCGTTTTTGCATCGGTGTTCACTTCCCAGGCATCAAGTGTATCCATTCTTTTTTGAAGTTCAAAAAGATTTTCCTGGATGTCTGAATCCTCAGGATTCCGGCTAAGCTCCAACAAAGCTTGTTCATATTCTCTCTGCAGTACAAGAATTGGCGCATCTCCTGCAAAAACCTGCTCGAGAACTGTTAAATCATAGTTAAGTTCAGGCTGCTGTGCTGAATATGAAATGGTGTAATCTTTCGGCGTGACTATTTCTCCAGAGTCTGGCAGGTCAACACCGGCAATCACTTTCAGCAGGGAAGATTTCCCCGTACCGTTTACGCCGATCAATCCTGCTCTTTCCTTTTCAGCGATTGTAAAAGATATATCAGTAAAAAGTTCTTTCTCTCCATATGTTTTTGTAACATTTTCCACAGAGATCATCTTCATGCTTGACCATTCCATTCTTTAAAAAATTGATGCAGATACTGCTCCATCATTTGATGCCGCTCTTCTGCCATTTCCCTGGCAGTGTCAGTATTCAGCAGGTCCCTCAGCTTCAATAGCTTTTCGTAAAAATGATTGATGGATGATGACTTTCCAGTCCGGTATTCAACTTCAGACATTTCCCCTCTGATTTCAAGACCGGGATCATAGATCGGCTGCCCTTTTTTTCCGCCATAGGCAAATGCCCGTGCAATCCCCACAGCACCAATCGCATCCAATCGGTCTGCATCCTGGACTATTTGGGCTTCCATGCTTAAGGCCTTCTGGTTATTGCCGCCTTTAAAAGAAACTGAATCAATAATTGTCTTAATGCTGCTGGAAACTTCTTTTGCTATCTCAATTTCCTGCAGAAAATCAGATAACTTCCTTTCTCCCGCTTCCTTTGAAGTGTTCAGCTTAGCATCGGGTATATCATGAAGCAGCGCTGCCATTTCAATTAAAAAAGAATCTCCTGCTTTTTCCTTTTTGGCAATGCAAAGGGCATTCTTTCGCACTCGCTCAATATGATGCCAGTCATGCCCGGTTGTATCTTCTCCGAGTGTATCCCGGACAAATTTTTCTGTTATATGTATAATTTTTTCCACATTATTTCACCTGCTTTCAAACTCCACTGTCCATTTTAACATTAGTCTCAAAAAGAAACGATGGCAAGGTATTCTATATAAATAGAACCATTTGATAGATCCATTATTACAGACAGCACCGATAAAAAAATGGTGCAGAAAACCAGTAATTGATTTCCTGCACCAGGTCCCTGCATTATTTTATTCCAGGCCATTCAGCCAGCTGATGCCGAGTGTATTTTCACCTGCATGGACGCCAATGGTGGCCCCCAAAGAATAGCATCCAAATTCAACACCAGTAAATTCTTCCTGGAGTTCCTTCTTCCAGGTTTCCGCTTCTTCCGGATGTAAACCGTATAGGATGAATACTTCCTTCAGCGGTTTTCTCTCATGTGCACCCCTCAGCAGATTCACAATTTTGTCCTTTGCCTTTCTCTCGCTTCTGGCTTTCTCCTTTACGCTTAATTCTCCATCATGAACGGAAATGATCGGCTTTACATTTAGCATGCTGCCCAGGAAAAATTGAACTCCGGACATCCTGCCGCTTCTATGAAGCTGTTCAAGACTCCCAATGAGGACATATGTTTCGCCCGTATCGCGAAGTGCCTCAAGCCTGCGGATAATGTCATCACTATCCAGTCCGGAATCTGCCAATTCCATCCCCTTAAGGATTAATCTTGTTAAAGGGTATGATAATATCTTGGAATCAATGCTGTGTACTGGTATATCAACCAGCTGGGCGGCCTGTTCACTGGAAGAAACGGTCCCGCTGAGCTTTGCCGATACAAGCACAGCGATAATACAGTCATAGTCCTTCTGCAGATTTTCGTATAAATCCCGGAAAGCGCCGATGGATGGCTGTGAAGTTTTTGGAGGGGTATCCAGGGTTTTTAAACTCGCATAAAGTTCTTCCGGTGTTAAATCAACCCCATCAGTAAATTCTTTGTCATCCATAATGATGGTCATTGGAATCTGGTACAAGTGAGGATGGTTTCTTAACTCGTTATTTAAATAAGCCGTGCTGTCTGTTACCCATGCAATTTTAGCCACTAAAGCCGCCCCCTTTTAAGATATTTATACGTGTATGTATGTAAATAAGACTATTTGAAAGACTGGAAGTGAAAGATTTCTCTTCCAGCCTCAGTTTCTATGGCAGAAAAGGCTTGATTTTAGGAAAAACCTTTATTGCGGTTTTGTAAAATACATCTTCATGATGCTCTTCAGGTATGAGTTCTTTAATAAATTCAATATATGGGCCCACTGGCGCAAGCGGCCAATCTGTTCCAAACAGCAATTTATCGTAAGAATCTGCAAACACTAAAGCATGCCTCAGATGATCCAAAAATATTCCTTCTCTGCGCTTCTTCAATTCTTTTTCTGTTCCGACAATAAGGCCTGAAAGATCGGCATAGACATTAGGATTCTTGTATATGATTTCAGCTCCCGTCAGCGTCCATGGATCTCCGAAATGAGCCATCATGAAATTGACATTCCGGTGTTTAACAGCAACCTCGTCAATAGCCAGGGGGTGAGAATACTTAAGCAATCCTCTCTCTGAATAAGTATCCCCTGTATGAAATACAACAGGAACTCCATATTTGGCAGCGAGTGCATACACGGGTTCATACACCTCATCATAAGCGTAGAAAGGATAATACCCCAGGTAAATCTTAATCCCTGCCACGTTAGGCTTTTTCAGGTCATCCTCCAGCCTTTGAAGAGCCCCTTCAGTGAGATCATATGGATTGATGCCAGCGCAGTAAACGACATTAGCCGGGATCTTATCATCCAGGTCAAGCCCCATAGGTGTTCTTGCTTCATAATCCGGAAAGCCCATATTTTCTGTTTCAGTAAGTCCCATTGCAATGCTCAAAACTACATTTGCTTTTTGAAACTCCTGCTGGTGCCCATAATAAGAATAATCTACAAATGAGAGTTCATTGGCAGTATGATGAAATGATTTAATATCAGAAAAATGAATATGTGCATCTATGACTTTCATAATTTCTCCTTTAGCGGAATTCCAGGTTGTGGAGTCTATTAAGCACCCTGCCCTCGAGGCTTCTTTCATCAAATGCAATAAAGCCAGGTTTTGTCAATGGGCATGCTTTTCTTTCAGAAATAACTTCGAATACTTCTTTATTCATATATGCTCCAAGGAATTCATTATCTTTACTTCTCGTTACATACATTTTTTCAGGGGATCGGCAGCTGGAAATACGGGATCCATCTAAGAGAACAAATGACTGCTCCTCAATTCCGGCCTGATATGCTGATTCTGCTCCTTTGTCACTAACTGTAAGAGTAAGATCCTTTAATGAGCCTCCTGTTATAAATAAATCTGTGATCCATTTTTCATTTACCAGATACTTCCCGCCTGCATTCTCCACTTTTACCCAATGGGCAAGGAGCGGCACTCCCGGCAATAACGCGAAATATTGTGTATATTCAAGTCCTCTCCATACGGTGTGATGGACAATTTTCGTATGGATGGCCAATGCAGACCATTCGTTTCCATACGAATCTTTAACATTGGTAAATTCAGCAGAAGATGTCTCCTTCAACAGCGAGAACACACTCATTTGTGAAGGCACAGTTTTCATGCCGCCAGCCCAAGGATTCCACCATCCTTTGGCAACCGGTTCGGGAAAGGAAGAATCAAGCCACTCCCTCTTTTTATAGGTCAATGAGAATAAACCAGGATAAAAATCAGGTGAACCTTTTAAGCTAATGATGCCATTATCAATTATATAAACAGCCTTGCCGCCATGCTCTTCCGTAAACATACGGACCTTACCCCGAGGCACAAGCAAAAGATCTCTTACATGCTTCTTTTCACTGTCAAGGGTCATTTCAGCATTTATAATAGATAAAGGTTCCATAACCTTAATAGGAAAATTCGATTTAAATACCCTCAGTTCCTGTTCTTGACTGAAATTTGAGGTTTGTTTTTTATTCGTATTTAAATATAAATCAATAGTGCCATTAAGATAACTGGAACGATATGTTTTAAGAGTGAACTCTGCTGAATCCTGTTCTTTTGCAACTGGATTTCCTCTATTGATCATCAGCGCTTTCTCATTGTGAACGTTTTTTCCACAATCTGACTCCACCCCTGCAAAATGCTGCATTTCTTCCCATGTCCGTAAGGCTCCTATGGATAAATAGCCAGGTGCCAATACTATCTGATCTCCCGATTCAAAACAGCCTGTTTCCTGCTGATAGTAAAATTGCCACCCATCCGGATTGGATTTTGCATTTTTGGGCCAGCAGAATCCAATCGGCTCGCCGTTATGATTGGCGAAAAGCCAATTTCCTGTTATACCTGCCAACTCCATGAACACTAATTCTTTTATATCAGAAAACTCGATTACATCATTATCCAGCGGAAAATATGGCTGCTGCATTTCATAATATAAAGGCTGGCTGAAATACAGGTTCTCATATTTTTCATCCCCTTCATTTGTCAATTCCGCCCATATTTTAACAAGACCTTCACCATACAGGGAGGTATACAATGATACCAGAATTCCTGTAAAAGCTTTAGACTTGAATACCAATTTGAAGGTGATGGAAGTATCATCTGTAAACCACTCTGCTGCCAGCGGTTTTTCCTTTGAAAATTCAGTTGAAAAGGGTTTCCCGAGTTTAGGAGCAAAAAAAGCGAAGGGCTGGTTAACACTTTCGTTCCTGCCAGCCGTTATTTTATAATCCAATTTTCTGATATTCACCTGGCAGATTCCATTGCAAATATGCCAATAATCCTTTGACTCTCCTCCGAACTTTTGACCAAAGCTTTTAATGGGAATGCCTATGGAGCTGCATGTAAAAGCGAGTTCGTCCCCACTCTCCTTTGTTGCCAATATCTTCATTTCCGGCTGAAAGAAGCCATAGTTTTTCACAATAAAAGGCACCTTCAGCAGCTTACGTCCTTTTTTGTGAAGACTTATTCGAAACTCCCGCTTTTCTAATTCGACAAGGTCACTTAGCGGAAAAGAAAGGTGAAATATGGCGTCTTCTTCCAGGTTGTTCTCTACCTCAATTTCCAGTTCAGCTTCCTGATTTATAAATCTGAGATTCCCTTTTGAACCGCCTGTAATTTTGGCTGGCTGCTTAGGCAGCAGACCAAGGCGCAATTCACACTCCTCACCATTTACCCACACCTTAACATCTAATGAAGGATGCGTTTTCCAGACACTGGGCTCTTCCCCTTCATGCACTATGAATTGTCCGGTAATTACCGCGTCACTCTGGGCTATCAGTTCATGCCCGAAGACAGCTTCGACTCTACCCTGGTTATTTCCTTCAGCCTTAAAAGAAACAGGACTTCCCGTCTTATTTATGAGTTTGATCTGGAAATTTTGGATTTCATTTTCGATTACTTCATGATGATCCATGAATAGTTCCAAAAAGTAATCATTCGTTTCTATTAAACTGATTCCTCTGCCCGTTCTTTCAAATCTGACTCTTACAGACACTTCCCCGCTTTCCCATTTATACTCGTAAAATGTAAAGCCGCTTTCTTTGATTCCATCTGGCTTCACGTCAATTTCTCTCATGCTGCTGCTATACCAATCAAGATTTTCGAAGGCAGGTTTCAAAAGCTGGGTCTTGTGAACAGCCGGAATAAAATTCATTAAGTGTGTTGTATCATCTCTTTCTTCCCAGAAGAAACCGCATTTTTTGTAAAGCGGGATAGCTTTCACATTTCCTGGCCATGTATACAAGTCAAGACGAGGCCAGCCCAATTCAATGGTTTTTTTCAGCGCTTTCAGCACAAGCATCTTTCCTATTTTCCTTCCATGGTAATCCGGCCTTACATTTAAAAGAGGGATATATAGGGAACCCGTATCTTCTTTATATTCCGATAACCCGCAGTAGCCTACGACCTCTTCACCATCCAGGGCTAAGTATAGAGTTATATTGCCATTATTCGCTTCCTTCGTTTTTACTTGTTCCTCAGTCATTACACTCGTATCTCCGCCCCAGCTGTCTCTGCTCAAGTTCCACATTTTTGCGATTTCTGCCGCAAAGCCCTCATGATACTCTGCAATGACTATTTTGTCTGTACTTTGAATCATACCTTTGTCCTCCTGACTAGGTTACGTCTTGTCTACCCTTCTCAATTCCTTTTCCTTCAATAATCATAACCATTTGCCTCTCCTCCTTTTGGTTTTATTCGGAATGTTTTTCCATTCCTTCTTAATCGTATTATCAGAGTAAGTAATTGTAAATATAATTTTGAATTTTCCGTATAACTCTATACAAAAAAGCGCCTTGCTGTTTTCGGCAAGACGCATTCATATTAAAAATGAATTTTTCTTAAAGCTTTCATCGAAGCGGTCATATAAGAGATCATTTCATTCAGATCATCAATCTGTTCTTCATGAATAAGCCGGTTAAAAGAAATGACGGTTTCTGTTTCAGCCAGGGCCTTCATATTTTCAGGGTGGTATTTCACAGTCTGTTCGACCTTCCGTCCGCTGCCCCAAATATGACGCAGAACTTCACGGATTTGCAGAGATGCCTGGGAATCTATTTGATGCTTAATTATAAATTTCACATAAATACGGCAGCCTGCCAGCTTCCCAGATTTCCCTTGCGGCAATAGCTCAGCTGCGAGATTATCCAGTCCCGCTTCCATTGTAAAGGTACAGAAAATCTCAGGACCTTCTGCATTGTCTTTGAAAGTAATGTCATACCTTCTGCTCATTTTAGCTGAGTTTAAAATATCATTTCGATCAACAATTCTTATTTCACCGTCCAGATCCCGGTCATAAAATCCGCCTTCCATTACAACCTTCATATTTTCAAAGGCCGTTGGGTCAAACATGGCTAATCCCCCTTAAAATAGGCCGACTGCATTTCCATCCTCATCTACATCCATGTTCATGGCTGCAGGAGCTTTAGGTAATCCAGGCATAGTCATTACATCACCGGTTAGTGCGACAATAAACCCTGCACCAATAGATGGCTTCAGCTCACGGATTGTAATGGTAAAATCTGATGGCCTTCCAAGCTTTGAAGGATCATCAGATAATGAATATTGTGTTTTAGCCATACAAACCGGCAGGACGCCCCACCCAAAGCTTTCAAAGTCACTTATCTGCTTTTTGGCTTTGGTTGAGTATTCCACTTTACTTGCGCCATAAACCGTCTGGGCTACAGTTTGAATTTTCTCCTCAAGAGGCAAAGATAAATCATATAGGTGGCTGAACTTCGCTGCTTTTTCATCCATAATTCCCAGCAGCTTCTCAGCCAGCTCAATTCCTCCCTTCCCGCCTTTTTCCCAAACCTCAGTCAGTGCCACTGGCATGCCGGCCTCACTGCAAAGTTCTGTAAGAGTCGAAATCTCATTCTCACTATCGGAAATAAACCGGTTAATGGCCACTACATATGGAAGCCCAAAGCTTTCAATTGTTTCAATATGCTTTTTTAAATTAGCGAAGCCTCTAGTGAGTGCTTCAGTATCTTCCTTGCCCAATTCAGCTTTTGACAAGCCGCCATGCATTTTTAAAGCACGAATTGTAGCTACAATCACCACTGCTTCAGGGTCAATGCCTTCAGTTCTCGCTTTAATATTTAGAAACTTCTCAGCCCCAAGATCCGCTCCAAAACCGGCTTCTGTCACTACATAGTCAGCCAGCTTGGAGGCAGCGGCTGTTGCAATCACACTGTTGCAGCCATGAGCAATATTGGCAAACGGGCCGCCATGAACCAATGCCGGTGTATGTTCAATCGTCTGCACCAGATTCGGTTTGACTGCTTCTTTAAGAAGCAAGGTAAGAGCGCCTTCCACTCCAAGATCGGCCACTGTTACCGGCTGTTTATCATAATTATAGGCTATAACCATTTTTCCCAGCCTTTCCTTCAGGTTTTGAAGGTCAGATGCAAGGCATAAAACGGCCATAATCTCTGAAGCCACAGTGATATCAAATCCATCTTCCCGCGGAACACCTTGTACAGGCCCTCCAAGGCCAATGATGATTTTTCTTAATGCGCGGTCGTTCAAATCCAGAGCACGCTTCCAAACAATCCTTCTCTGGTCAATATTTAACAGGTTCCCCTGCTGGAGATGATTATCAATTAAGGCAGCTAATGCATTATTGGCTGTGGTGATTGCGTGAAGATCACCTGTAAAATGCAGATTGATGTCTTCCATCGGGAGGACCTGAGAATAACCTCCGCCGGTTGCCCCGCCCTTAATTCCCATTGTTGGACCCAAAGAAGGTTCCCTCATTGCGACCATAGCCTTTTTCCCAAGTCTGTTAAAAGCATCGGCAAGACCGACTGTTACTGTGGATTTCCCTTCTCCTGCAGGTGTCGGATTAATGGAAGTGACAAGAATTATTTTACCGCTGTCTTTCGTACTTAATTTCTTTAAGGTTTCTGAAGATAATTTTGCTTTATATTTGCCGAAAAGCTCGAGATCATCCTCTAAGAGTCCGATTTTTTCAGCTATTTCCGCAATGGGCTTCATTGCAGATGCCTGGGCAATTTCAATGTCTGATTTCACAATCGGTTTCACATTCATTTATATCCCCCTAAAATCCAATATGTATAGGTTCCTTACAGCTATATTGTACCATCCCTGAATCAAAATATTGTCATTTACTTTTGATATTTTCGCATTTTCACACAGTAAAGCATTGATACAATTTTGAATCGTCTTTATAATAAGTTTAATTGAATTTTTGCACAGGGAGATGATCACTTGCCAATAAAAATTCCTAAGCTGCTTCCTGCAAGGGAGATCTTAGAGGAAGAAAATATATTTATCATGGATGAGGACAGGGCCAAACAGCAGGATATTCGCCCATTAAATATCCTCATCCTGAATTTGATGCCCGAAAAAGAAAAAACTGAAGCACACCTTTTAAGACTTCTTGGTAATACCCCTTTACAGGTGAACATTTCTTTTTTAAAAACCGCCACACATCAATCAAAAAATACCAGTCCTATGCATCTCGAACAATTCTATACTACGTTTGAGCAAGTCCGAAACCGCAAATTTGACGGAATGATCATAACTGGAGCACCTGTAGAGCTTCTCGACTTTAAAGAAGTGGACTATTGGGAGGAACTAACCGTTATCATGGATTGGACAAAAACGAATGTTACTTCCACCCTTCATATATGCTGGGGAGCACAGGCAGCATTATTTTATCACTTTGGAATTGAAAAATATGAGCTGCCCGAAAAATGCTCCGGTGTTTTTCTTCATGAAGTCCATGACAGAAGTGAAAAATTATTGAGAGGATTCGACGATATCTACTTTGCTCCTCATTCGCGCCATACAGATGTTTATACAGAACAATTGCTTAATCACCCGGAAGTCAAGCTTCTGTCATCTTCTGAAGAGGCGGGACCTTTCATTATGAGCGCGAACAGCGGGAGACAAATTATGGTAACTGGCCACTTGGAATATGAAGCAGCCACACTTGCAGAAGAATTCACAAGAGACAGAACCAGAGGCCTGCAGGTTCCCGTGCCAAAACACTATTTCCCGAATGATGATCCTGGCAGAAGACCCCATAATAAATGGCGGTCACATGCCCATTTAATGTTTTCCAACTGGCTGAACTACTATGTTTACCAGGAAACTCCTTACGAGTGGGATTAATAGTGCAGTGGACGGATAACTTAATATACAGCAGAAAGTATGAAAAATAGCCGGTTTTTGAGAGAATTAACCCTCTCAAAAACCGGCTTTTCCTTATGATTGCTGAGCATAATACACTTCTTCAAATGGCTGAACTACTACAAAACCGCTACCTGAAAACTTCATTTG
>NZ_CAXQGS010000081.1:0-9957 GCF_964223445.1 Cytobacillus sp. | reverse complement strand
GCCAATTTAATTGCTTATATTTTCATATATACCGTTACTTTCCGAGGGTTGATCAGTTTTAAAAGGTTTAGTTTTTTGTTTTAATGGGTATTTATATTTATGTAGGGGTTCTTAATGACTATTATATAGAAATCACTTGAGAAATTAGGTTATGCAGGCAAAGAGTTATACAGCCAGGCCTTTTTTATGCTGATTCTGTATGGTAGTGGCATACGAAAATGAATTGAACCGAATTCTGCTTCTTATCGGTTTGATAAAAACCGGAAATAAGCACATCAATTTAATGAGTGAAACAGGTCAAATGCTTTAGACTATAGCGCTATAAGCAAAGCCGCAAGGAATCTATGGATTCTTTGCGGCGTTTTTTCTAAGAGCCCTAAATAGATGCAATAAAATGACGATTTTCGAAAGGAAGTAATTTAATGGACATGGCATTGGAAAAGAAATATCGCTCCTTGGCAACGTACTTTTCGGAATCGACTAACCAGACGATTACATTGCAGTTTGGAGAAATTGAAAAAATTATGGGATACAGCCTTCCTAGCAGCGCCTATTTAAATTATAGCTGGTGGAAAAAAACAAAAGCCCCCGCCAGACATTATCAAGCATGGACAGCGGCTGGCTATACCGTGAAATATGTCCAGCCGAATCACTATGTCGTATTCGAGAAGAAGGATACAATGTCGGAAAATGAGAGCCATAAGGATGTGTTGATCATCCGTCCAGCTTTACATGGAGATGCTCGTTTTTTATCAGTATTGCATAAAAAATCAAAAATGGAATCGAAATTTTTAGTGTACGGCCAGGAACAGCAGGAAGCATCGTCGAAAAAAATCAGGCAGCAAATTATTGAATGGAACCAAAGCGGCCGTTCAGTCATATTGCTGGCCATTCTGAACGGGGAGCACGTCGGCTACATGAAGATTGCAGGCAATGAGTCGAGACGGGTTGCCCACCGAGCTGAAGTCGACCTTGTGGTGCAAGCACATAAGAATGATATGGACATCCTCTCTGCACTTATCCAGAAATCAGAGGAATGGGCAGAAGAAAAAGGCATCAAACGTTTTGAGGTCACCTTGCTAGAAGAAAACGCACAGGCCCGTAAGCTCTTTGAACAAAATGGTTACAAAGTAGAGGGGGTCCGAAAAAAATCGGTCTTGCTTCAAGATAAGCTCCAAAACGAAGTTTATATGGGCAAAGTCTTCAAGTGATTACGAGAAAAACGTCCTTGCAAATCCCAACAAATTAACAATATTTAGAATTAACTGGATATATCTTGCGATAGATGTTAAGCTTGCTTTATCTAATTCGAAAATTGAATAGAAAAACACTAGGGGAGTCTTTTAGGACTGAGACGGAGTAATCCGGACCCTTTGAACCTGATCTAGTTAATACTAGCGGAGGGAAGTGGTTGCTATATATTTTAGCTATTCTTAAAATATTACCCAAACCACTCCCTCGCCGGAGTGGTTTTTTTAGTTGCAGGAGAGTTTTGTGAAATGAGAATTGGAATGGAGGATAGGCTTTATGAGAAATGGAGAGTTGCATATTGTTTCTACAGGACAGCAAAAACCAGAACTATTAGCGGGAATTCTCGGTGAGATTCATTTCGATGTCGATTTCATCCATCTTCGTGAAAAAGCGAAAACAGCAAAAGAACTATATGAACTTATTGGACTTTTAGTCAGAGAAAAAATACCGCTTTCGAAAATAATAATTAATGATCGAGTGGATGTCGCACTCGTTTCAGATGTAAATGGAGTTCATTTAGCCTCTCATTCGTTGCCTGCGGCGGTTGTAGGACGGAAGTTTGGTCATTTAAAAATAGGGTGTTCAGTCCATTCGTTCGAAGAAGCTCAGCTCGCTGAGAAACAGGGTGCTGATTATTTGTTTTTTGGCCATGTATATCCGACTTCATCGAAAGAAGGACTCAAGCCGAAAGGGGTAGAACAGCTAGGTTTCATTTCTGAGTCCGTTTCGATTCCAGTCATAGCGATTGGCGGGATTAAACCATCAAATACTGCGAAGCTTATCGAAGCGGGCGCACAAGGGATTGCCGTAATGACAGGGGTGCTAAAAGCAGAAGACCCTGTACAGGCAGTGCGGCGATATCGTTCCTTTTTGTCTAAACCAATGAACTCAGACAAGGGTTAAGGAGGAAGTGCAATGAAAACAAGGTACGATGCCATTATCGTCGGAGGCGGGGTTAATGGCGGCGCGATAGCTTTTAATTTGGCGAAAAGAGGATTGAAAGTATTATTGCTTGAAAAAGGACTGCTTGCAAATAAAGCCTCTGGGGCCGCAGCTGGGATGCTTGGGGCACAAGCGGAATTAGACGCGGAAGGTCCACTTTTCCATTTGGCTAGAACAAGCCGAGCCATGTTTAGCCGTTTATCAGACGAATTGAAAATGATAAGCGGAGTTGATATCGGACTCATGAATAAAGGAATGCTGAGGCTTTCCTTAACAGACCGGGAGCATGTGGAACATTGCAAGATCAGCAAAATCCATAAACAGAATGGGGAAGCCGCCGAATTGCTCACCGGCGATGAAGCGAGAAAAAGAGAGCAGGCATTGTCAAAAGAAATAAGAGGGGCGATGTATCTTGAAAACGATGGGCAAGTGGAAGCCCCAAAACTGGCCATGGCATTTTTAAAAGCTGCATCAGCACTTGGGACTGTGGTCAAGGAATATGTAGAAGTTCATTCCTTTTATTTCTCAAACGAAAGGATTACAGGGGTCGCTACAAATGATGGTGATTTTATGGCTGATAATGTGGTTATAACAGGAGGCGCTTGGAGTGAAAAGTTACTCAAGCACACCGGCATTCATCTCGATTCTCAACCTGTGAAAGGGGAATGCTTTTCTGTGCTGGCGGAGACCCCCTTATTGTCCAGCACTATTTTTACGGATGATTGCTACCTTGTCCCAAAAAGGGGCGGAAGAATTATTGTCGGAGCAACCGTCTTGCCTAACACATTTAACGAACAAGTCACTGTAGAGGGACTTTCTTTTCTGATGGAAAAAGCCAAGAAACTAGTGCCTTCTATCTCGCAATGCGAATGGGAATCCGCCTGGAGCGGAATCCGCCCGCACACTGCTGATGGTTTGCCGTATATAGGGGAACACCCCGCCTATAAAGGGTTATTTATAGCCACGGGTCATTTTAGAAATGGCATATTGCTCTCCCCTATAACGGGTGAGGTCATGGCTGATTTAATTGAAGCGAAAACCCCATCAATTGATATCTCCCCTTTTCGGATAGAACGATGCATGAAAAAGGGCAATCCAATACAGAGGTGATAAACATGATATTAACTGTAAATGGTGATCAAGTAGAAATTCCGGAAGCAATAGAGACAATCACTGAATTACTTCAGCATTTTAAACTGTACGACAAAGTAATTATTGTTGAAAAAAATGGAGAGATATTGGAGAAGGCCAAGCATTCCGAAAGCCTGATCTCTGATAAGGATAGTATCGAACTAGTTCATTTTGTGGGAGGCGGATAATTATGTTGAAAATAGGAAATCTCGAATTTTCCTCACGTTTATTATTAGGGACTGGGAAGTATCCCGATTTTGATACACAAAAACAAGCAGTAGATGTATCAGGTACCGAAATTCTCACGTTTTCGGTCCGGAGAATGAATATATTTGAAGCGAGTCAGCCCAATTTTCTTGAAAAACTGGATATTTCGAAATATACCCTGCTGCCGAACACAGCGGGTGCAAAGACTGCCAAAGAAGCGGTGCGAATTGCAAAATTAGCTAAGGCTTCTGGACTTTGTGACATGATTAAAGTGGAAGTAATCGGTTGCGAAAAAACCTTGTTGCCAGATCCAATTGAAACATTGAAAGCATCAGAAGAGCTGCTAAAAGAAGGATTTATTGTCATGCCCTATACATCAGATGATGTATTACTGGCGAAACGCCTCGAGGAATTAGGCTGCCACGCCGTAATGCCAGGTGCTTCTCCTATTGGCTCTGGGCAAGGGATCATTAATCCACTGAATCTTTCTTTCATCATTGAGCAAGCCACTGTCCCTGTTATTGTCGATGCTGGAATCGGAACGCCTTCTGATGCTGCCATTGCAATGGAACTCGGAGCCTCTGGTGTTTTGCTGAACACAGCAGTATCCGGTGCTAAAGAGCCAGTGAAGATGGCTAAAGCGATGAAGCTCTCTATTGAAGCAGGCAGACTAGGGTATGAAGCTGGGCGAATTCCTAAAAAGCGGTATGCCACAGCCAGCAGCCCAATGGAAGGAATGAGCCTCAGTTGAATGAACGATACTCACGGCAGGAGCTTTTTGCTCCAATAGGGTTAGCGGGGCAAGAGAAATTGAGGAATAAGCATGTCTTGATCATCGGCGCGGGGGCATTGGGAACTGGAAGTGCCGAAATGCTAGTGCGTGCAGGCATAGGGAAGATAACCCTTGCGGACCGGGATTATGTAGAGTGGAGCAACCTTCAGCGTCAACAGCTTTATACCGAAGAGGAAGCAGAACAGCGAACGCCAAAAGCAGTAGCAGCTAAAAGACGGTTAAGCGCAATCAATGCCGAAGTGGACATTCGCAGTCATGTCATGGATGTATCTGTTGAGGAAATGGAACGGCTCATAGAGGGCGTGGATTTGATATTAGATGCAAGTGATAATTTTGACATCCGAATGGTAATCAATGATATATCCCAAAAATATTCAATTCCTTGGATTTACAGCGCCTGTGTGGGAAGTTATGGAATCAGCTACACAATTCTTCCAGGGGAGACTCCGTGTCTGAATTGCTTGTTAGAGGAGGTGCCAATGGGAGGCATTACATGCGATACGGTAGGAATCATCAGTCCGGCTGTTCAAATGGTCCTGTCCTTTCAGATTTCTGAGGCATTAAAAATCTTGGTTGAAGATCGACTGCATTTAAGAAACAAACTGGTTTCCTTTGATCTTTGGAAAAACCATCAATCGACTATCAAGGTCGATATGCTGAAAAAAGCGGATTGTCTTTCTTGTGGAGCGGAACGTTCTTATCCCTATCTTTCTTTTTCGAATCAAACGAAAACGGCTGTTTTATGCGGTAGAGATACAGTCCAAATCCGGCCCTCCCAACGGCTGGATAGAGATTTGGAAAGCCTGGATAAAATCTTGTCTAAAAGGAAAGGCGAGGTTAAGCGCAATCCTTATCTGCTCTCCTTTTCTACCTCAAACCATCGCCTTGTCGTATTTAAGGATGGCCGCGTTTTAATTCACGGGACAAAAAGCATCGCTGAAGCTAAAACTCTATACCATCGTTATTTAGGATGAAGAGCCTTAAATATCTTGGTCGATTGGAGTTGGCTAGCATATTTTGCTGCCACTCAATCGAAACTAAATGAAGGAGTGTTAATAATGGATAGAACCGTATTGGTGACAGGAAGCAGCAGAGGCTTAGGCGCCTGTATAGCAAAGGCTTTAGTTCAGCAGGGGAATCGTGTAGTGATCAATTACTATCAAAGCAAAGCTGCAGCTGAAGAACTTGCATCAAAACTAGGGAAGGAGAATGCCGTTGCAATTTATGCAGATGTCACGAATCGTCAGGACGTTGATGACTTGGTAAAGCAAGCAACGGATCATTTCGGTCAAATTGATGTTGTAGTCAATAATGCATTAGTAAACTTCAAATTTGATCCAAGCAAGCAGAAACCCTTTACTGAACTTACTTGGGCGGATTATCAAAGTCAGCTGGATGGAACTTTGAAGGCAGCATTCAATATAGTCCAGAGTGTTATGCCGCAATTTATGGAAAGGCAGAATGGGAGCGTCATCAGCATTGGGACTAATTTGTATCAAAATCCTGTCGTTCCTTACCATGAATACACAACAGCTAAAGCTGGATTAATTGGATTTACGCGCAACATCGCCTCAGAACTGGGACAGTACGGCATAAAAGCAAATATAGTATCAGGTGGCTTATTGAAAACCACGGATGCCAGCTCTGTGACTACCCCGGAAGTATTCGATTTAATTGCTCAATCAACACCAATAAAAAAAGTGACGACTCCTGAAGACGTAGCGAATATGGTGGCTTATTTGTGTTCAGAATTTGCGGATGGGATTACCGGGCAGAATATTACGGTAGACGGCGGTTTGACAATGAATTAACAACTAGCCTTAAAGGATCGGCATTTAAAGATATAACCGAAATAACCAATAATGACGTACAGGGAAGTGTAATAGATGGAAAGAACCCAAAGTAAACAATTGCACATTGGGGTTTTGCTATTCGGATGCGGCCACCATCAAGCTGCATGGCTAATGCCTGATTCTAGCGTGGACCGAATCGGTGACATTTCTTACTATCAATCATTAGCTCAGTTAGCCGAAGCGGGATGTTTTGATGCAGTGTTTTTTGCTGACAGTCAATCGTTCCTCGCTAATGACTCCAGTGAAATGCCCGCATTTTGGCTAGATCCGATAGTCAATTTAACCGCTATTTCTCAAGTAACCCGCCATATAGGTTTAGTTTCAACGATCTCTAGCACCTTTTCCAATCCTTTTACCGCGTCGAGGCAACTATTGAGTCTCGATCATATTACCGAAGGGCGTGTTGGCTGGAATCTGGTTACCTCGATGA
The DNA here is from genome assembly GCF_964223445.1 of Cytobacillus sp. NCBI lineage: Bacteria > Bacillati > Bacillota > Bacilli > Caryophanales > Bacillaceae > Cytobacillus > Cytobacillus sp. The sequence goes on along the minus strand of NZ_CAXQGS010000081.1, from coordinate 3,350 downwards.
GAGATGAAGAAGCATCAAATCACGGTATGGAAAAATTGCCTTCTCATGATGAACGGTACAGAATGGCGGAGGAATTTGCGGCTTTGATGGATAAATTATTTATGTCATGGGAACAAACTGAATTTTTATGTAATCGAACAGAAAGACAATTAATCAACCCTCTAAATATACGCCCTGTTAATCATAAGGGCGCTTACTTTAAAGTAAAAGGGCCATCTACAACGCCACAAAGTCCTCAAGGCAAGCCAGTAGCGATGCAAGCGGGAGCCTCCAAACAAGGCATAGCACTAGCTGCGAAATATGCGGATGCCGTCTATTCCGTGTCCTGGAATTTGAAACAGGCAAAAAAATTCCGTGAAAAGCTGGATAAACAGATGGAAGAAAATAAGAGTGAGCGACATATTAAAGTGTTCCCGGGCTTAGTGACTTATGTAGGACATACTAGCGAAGAAGCTCATAAGAAAAAGGCAGTATTAGATGAAAGCTTACCTATCGAAACGGCTTTAAAACAATTGAGCTTCTTTTTAAAGCAGGATTGTTTAGAGTGGGAATTGGACAAACAAGTACCTTCATTACCTCCTGTAGAAGAATTTACAGGTCCGATTGGCCGCTATGAAACCATATTAGAAATTATTAATGATACCCAACCCACCGTTAAAGAGTTATTGGGATATCTTAATGCAGGCGGTGGGCATTTCACGCTAATTGGTACGCCGGAAGAGATTGTAGATCAGATGGAAGTTTGGCTTGAACAGGGAGTGGCGGACGGTTTTAACCTTATGCCTCCAACATTTCCAGACAGTTTAGAGGACTTTGTCACATATATTGTTCCTGAAATGCAAAAACGTGGGATCTTCAGGAAATATTATAAAGGCCATACTTTTCGGGAACATTTGGGGTTGATGTAATACCTATTAAAAGATGATTAACTTCCTAGTAATAGAAAGTTGTTGTCCTGGAATTCCAAGATGGAACCAATGAAAATAAAACGAGTTTCCTTATAGCTACAAAATAAGGAAATAAATAAGTGTCATCACTTTTATATTTTGGTAATATTAGTAAATGTAAAGGCGTTTTCTATCATTGAACGGGAGATGAATATGATGAAGTCTGGTGTAATATCCATTGCAGCTTTATTAATTTCTTTAGTTGTATATTCAACCTGGTTCTTTAACGAAGATTTGTTTTCAAAATCAGTATTGATAATAGCAGTTGCGCTACCAATTATCGGTATTATTACAGCTTTAATTAGCAAAAAAAGATCGTTTAAAATAGTCGGGCTATTTGGAAATACCCTTGTGCTATTTTGGGCAGTTGTTATTCCATTCGTTTCCACCTTATTTTGGCACACACCATAAAAAAGTGTCGCTGTAAAACTAAACGTCATATTAAAACCATTTAACGAAAAAATTACAGAAAATCAGGAGGGCAATATGGGGTATATTGAAAAATTACGAAAAGTGGTTGGTCATCAGCCGCTAATATTAACTGGTGTTGCGGTAGCGGTAGTAAATGAAATAGGAGAATTTTTACTACAAAAACGAATGGATGGTAAATGGGGAGTGCCTGGTGGATTTATTGAACTTGGAGAATCTGCCGAAGAAGCCGGGAGAAGAGAAGTATTTGAAGAAACAGGAATTCAAATTGATAAATTAAAATTAGTGGGGGTTTTCTCCGGACAAGAACATTATATAAAGTTACAAAATGGAGATGAATTTTACCCAATAACTATTGCGTACGTAACAAATGATATAAAAGGCGGTACTTTGAAGGCTGATGGAATAGAAACGGCAGAAGCTAGGTTTTTTCCGGTAAAAAGTTTACCCACAGAACTAAATCCATTAATCAAAAATCTAATTGAACAGTATTCATTATTCCAGCATGAGGAAAAAATTAAATTTATCAAGTGAGGCTATTAACTGTAAGAAGAAAAGTAATTTTTGCAGTTTAATTACAATTATTTCTGAGCAAAAGAGACCTACCAGAATTGTTTCGGTAGGCCTCTTTTTTACTTATTGTATCTAGTTTCGCTATTGAAAATAAAATTCCGCATGAAAGAAATGACACCAACAAAAAACACTAAAAAAGTTGACATAAAAACTTCCAACCATGAAAATTCTAAAGATCTAAACAGAGTAATAGCTAGCAGACCTACAATAAAATATATAGGTATAAACTTTTTCGATACGAGTAATTCGCTCAAAATGAGCAACTCCTTCCCAAGCAAACTAGTAGCTAGCTACAGGTTAAATTGTCGATAGTTTCTGGGTAGTTCAAGTTCATTAATTTTTAATTAATATATAATTATAGCAAAAAAGCATATAAAGTAAAAATACGGTATTTCATTTGGGATGAGTACATTGGAATCGAAATTGACCGTAAATCGCTTTGCCCTCTTTTTACTCTATAGAAACTTGAGAACTTCTAGATAAACTGATTGAAAAATGCCAAGGAAAGGATAGAATCCCGCCTTGGTATTTTTCAACCTGCCTACTTATTTTTGAATGCCGTTTTCTTCTGTAAGCATGTTCTTACTCGGGTTCTTGATTCTCCAAAGGAAAAATATCGTTGTCAAAATATAAAAAGCAGTAGTTAAAATAAAGAAAGTTTTATCTTGAGCAAGGGGAGAGCTGCTAGTTGTGAATACCAGCAAGTAAATGGTCCAGATCCCGACAATCTTAAGCAATTGGTTTGTACGATTCGATTTAAACATGCGCTCATTCCTTTCGTTGGTACCGTTCTAGAAAGTTTGACGTTTATAAATCCCTAATAACATTGAACATTTCATAATAAAGGCCTCTAGTCGTTTCCGTATACTCTTCCTCAGTCAGGTCCTTCGCTAAAATGTTGAATTGCCAACCAGAAGCACCTTCGTCGGCCAGTGGGTAATACCCATAAGAAAAGATTTCTTCATCATGCACTCTTTTGGAATATTCCACGTAATTTATTTCGTCATCCACAAAAGGGAAATAATACGCCGCAGTTTGGATAAAGAAAAAGAGGACATCGGACTGAGTAAATACCTCAGTGTACGGTCCATCTGCCGCTTTTTCTAAATACTCTTCCATCACGAAGAAACCATCGTATTGTTCGACTGTTTCAATGCTTAACTCTTCAACCTCAACCGTGTGAAAGGTGATTTTCTCAGAGTTAATTTCTGGTGGCATGCCCAATACCCCTATTTCAAGATCTCGTCCTACATACTTTTCTTGAGCATCTTGTTTATCAGGTTCCGCGTTTTCTTGTTGTGTATCCCCGGTTTGGAAGCTGCAGGCTGTGATAAGGGATGCACTTAGCGTAAGCAGTGGAATCACAGAATATCGTTTTAGTTGTTTTCGCAAGCTTTCGAC
>NZ_CAXQGS010000080.1:0-5181 GCF_964223445.1 Cytobacillus sp. | reverse complement strand
TCACCCCCGACAAGCACAAGACGAGCCTCACAGAAAGGCGTCCTTTGCCTTTTTGTGAGGATGCTCGAAATGTGGAGGCGACTGCCCAGGGACGACAGGCATAAGACGGTTCCTGTAAGAAGGCGTTTTTCCTTCTGAAAGGAAACGGCTTATGACCCCGAGTCCCTAGGAGCCGAAACAAGACAAGCTTGTGACCTCGAGGGGGTAGGCGCTGGAGCCAGACAGTAATCTAATTTCAGAATTTATACATTCTTGCCAATTAAAAAAGCCAGTCATAACCAAATTCCGACTAAGCTGATTAGGCTTCACCTGATGCCACTTTATCATAATGAATTGAAGAGGACAAGCCGAAGATTCTGGTATTACCATTAATTGATATTTATTAAATTATCTATTCCTCACAAACTAAATAAGCAGACCATAAAAGAAGGGAGGATTTCCGTGCGGATATTATTTACCGCAGCTGCGGCCTTATCGTTTTTTCTGATTTCCTTATGCACAGTGAACGCTCAAGAAAATCCAGCTGATGTATATAAACAAAGAATGACCTTATATAAAAAAGTTGAAGCTGTTACGAATATTCCCTGGTATTACCTTGCGGGGATTGATCAGTATGAACGGAATGTCAGGCAGTCCAGAAGGGATATTCCCAAAGCCGAAGGCATTACAGGCATCTATTTCAAACCTGAAGAATGGGCGGGGATTTTGAATCCAGATCCATCTGATGAAAATCCTACATCCATTCAATTTTTCAACGGAATAGGAATAGACGGGGACGGGGACGGAAAAGCCAGCTTGAAAAGTGATGAAGATGTTCTTCATTCCTTTGCCAATTTCCTTCTCTCCTATGGTACAGACCATGATAATTTAAAAATTGGATTGTGGAACTATTATAAGCGTGATAAAGCTGTCGGCATCATTATCGGCAAAGCCCAGATTTATAAGCAGTTCGGCCGCCTTGATCTTGATGATCACGCCTTCCCTGTCCCCCTGAGGAGCAATTACAGCTATAGAAATACCTGGGGTGACGCAAGAGGATGGGGCGGAAGACGGATTCACGAGGGAACCGATATTTTCGCTGATTACGGGGTGCCCGTCCGGGCTACATCCTATGGAATAGTGGAAATGAAAGGCTGGAACAAATATGGGGGATGGAGAATCGGAATCCGTGATATTAATAACAACTATCATTACTTTGCCCATTTAAGCGGATTTGCAAAAGACCTGAAAGTTGGGCAAATCGTTGAACCCGGGATGATGATAGGAGGGGTAGGAAGCTCTGGCTACGGGCCTCCGGGTACATCAGGCAAATTCCCTCCCCATCTCCATTATGGCATTTACAAAGACAATGGCTATACTGAGTGGTCCTATGATCCATATCCTCATTTAAGATTATGGGAAAGACAGGATCGGATAAAAGCCAGGAGAAAATAATGTAAAAAAGGACTGCCCTTTAAACGGACAGTCCTTAATTTCAATTATTTAGCTTGTTTTGCTTTAGATACGGCATTCATGATACTTGCTGCCAGACCGCCCCAGATAATGAGCATCCCAACCACCATCATTGTAATTGCGCCACCGGACATTATTGAGATACCTCCTTATCATTTGGGATCGTAAGTTTAGTCTGTGTTTCGTTCTTTTTAATTGCCATAAATACAAAGCCTAAGATAATGGCTCCAATTGCTACTCCCCATCCTGAATAGAGCAGGAAGCTTGTAGGATATCCTTCATAATTATCTTTAACATTGGTAATAATGTTTTGAATCATCATATAACCAAGAACGATTGGTGTAATTCCAATTAGACACACTTTCCACCATGCTCCAAGTTTAATATCGGAAACAGCATCTGCATGGTTTTGAAGATTTTTCAATTCTTTCAATACCCATCCAACAATTACAACCTGGACAAGTCCTGCCAGAGCAACGCCAAACTGGTTAATGAAGTAATCCGCTGCATCAAGGAAGTATAAACCGCCCTGTGTCGCAAAAAGGATGGAAATAACAGCAGACAAACCGCCGCCAACAAGAACAGCTTTATTACGTGACACATTAAACTTATCCTGTACTCCGGCAACAAATGTTTCAACAATTGATATTAGCGATGTCAAGCCCGCAAGTGTTAAACAGATAAAGAAGAAAGACCCGAATAGCCCATTAAAAGCAGGGAATTCGTTAATGATTTGCGGGAATACCACAAATGCTAATCCTACACCGGATGATACCACTTCATTAATACCTACACCCTGCTGTGCAGCCATGAATCCTAATGCGGCAAAAACCCCGATCCCTGCTAGAAGTTCAAATCCAGAGTTTGCAAAACCTGTAATGAAAGCACTATTTGTCAGATCCGTTTTCTTAGGAAGGTAGCTTGAATATGTTACCATGATGGCAAATCCAATTGATAAGCTAAAGAAGATCTGGCCATATGCTGCAACCCAAACTTTAGGTTCTGCAATCATCTCCCAGTTAGGCTTAAAGAATGCATCCAAGCCTGCGATTGCTCCATCAAGCGTCAATGCGCGAACAACAATAATTAAGAATAAAACTACAAGGACAGGAATAAAGATTTTGTTCGCGATTTCAATACCTTTTTTAATTCCCTTGAACAGGATGCCAAGTGTTACTACCCAAACAATTATTAACGGAATGAAAACTCCTGGTACAATCCCGCCTACATCTCCTGGCGTTTCAGAAAGCTTCAAATATTCTCCAAATAGGAATCCGTTTGGATCGTCACCCCATTTAAGATTAAACGAGAAGCCTGCGAAAGACATTGCCCATGCGATAATAACCGCATAATATGTTGAAATGACAAATGAGATGGCTACCTGCCACCAGCCTAACCATTCGTATTTTTTACTTAATCTAGCATAAGACAGTGGTGCTGAACCGCGATACTTATGGCCAATGGTAAATTCCATAATCAGAAGCGGTATACCTGCTGTCAGCAGAGCAAACAAGTATGGAAAAAAGAATGCTCCCCCTCCATTTTCATATGCAACTGCAGGGAAACGCCAGATGTTTCCTAGACCAATTGCAGAACCCACCGCTGCCATTATAAAGCCAGCTCTGGATCCCCACTGCGGACGATTATCCATAGTAATTACTACCCCCTGTAAATATTCCCAATTAAAAAGAACAATGGGAACTTTTTATATTTTCAGATAATTAAATCTAACTAAGCCTAGTATAGCTAGTTTTTGATAATCTGTCAAAACATTATTTTCCTAATAGTATTATTTTTCGAAATAATAAATTTTAGTACATTGCCAGAGTAAAGCACATAAGAAAATTAGTATACTCGTATTTTAATTATCATTAGAATTCAACTCGGCCAGGAGTTATTCCAGCAAAGCTGATCAAGTATTTCTTTGTCCTCACCCCCTTAGTAAAATTTATTCTTAAAAGTAAAAAACTTTCGTTATTTATTCAGATAATTCAAAATAATATTGTCGGTATGCCAATATTATCCTCGTTTGGTCTTCCAGGTCCCGGGAATATAACCAGTGTGCTTAACCAATTACCAAATATAGCATAAAGCACTATAAAGGAGGTTTTACAAATGGATGCCAATATTATTGGAGTTTATAATTCACAAAGGGAAGTAGTAAATGCCATTCAAGAACTGCAGAATGACGGATACCCTGTTCAGGATCTATCCATCATTGGGCAGACAGAACACCTGGATACGTCTCTTGAAGATAAAACCGGTGTTCAAACAGAAACCTTCGAAACTAAGGATCGAGAGAGCAGTGAGAGCGCAGGATTCTTAAATAGTCTCGCATCATGGTTTGATGATGATCGCATGAGCAGTGACTCTCCAGTTGAAAAATTCAAGGAACTGGGCTTGTCAGATGATGAAGCCCGCAAATATGAAACTTATGTGAACGAGGGAAAAATCATTTTGTACAGCGATAGAATTGATACTGCAACAGGTCTTACCAATGCAGGGACTTCTGAAGCCAATGTGGATAGCACCTACACTGGGGGTTATAGCCAGCAGAGAAATCCCGCGGAAGAAGATGAACAATCATTAAAACTTCGGGAAGAACAGCTGGATGTGTCAAAAGAACGTGTTCAAGCCGGAGAAGTTGAAATCCATAAAGACGTTGTGGAAGAACAAAAAGCAATTAATGTACCGGTAGAGCATGAAGAAGTATATGTAGAAAGAAGAAAAGTGGATGATCCAACTGGCGCAAGCACCTCACCAATATCAGATGAGGAGACAATCAGGATCCCAATTACAGAGGAGCGTGTGGAAGTCTCCAAAAAGCCTGTTGTCACCGAAGAGATTGTCGTAGGCAAACGGGAAGTTCAGGAAACGCAACAGGTTAAAGAAAACCTCAAGAAAGAAGAAGTGCATCTTGAGGGCGGCCGTGAATATGTTACTGACGATGAAGACTTAAATCGCTCTCTTAATAGAAGAAATAATGACAACCTATAATTAAAAGGGTCCCTTCCGGGGGACCTCTTTAATCATGATGGATGAACACCAAAAAAGGCCTTCTCAAAGAGAAAGCCTTTATCTATGGTTTTTTAACTAGCTCTATTTTCCTGCCAGGCTTCTTTTTTGCCACGGGCAAGGAAAGCAAATGCCGCTACAAGAACAGCCACTGTAAGTAATGCGATTGCAGTACTGCCAGTAAAACCGACAATTAAATAACCAACAGCAGCGATTCCCGCTGAAATCAATGCATATGGAAGCTGGGTCATCACATGGTCCATATGATTACATCCAGCCCCGGTTGATGAAAGAATCGTTGTATCGGAAATCGGTGAACAATGATCCCCGAACACTGCCCCGGCAAGAACTGCTGACATAGCCGGCAATAACAGAGAGATATCTGTTGCAGCAGCAATGTCTCCTGCAATTGGAAGCAGGATGCCGAAAGATCCCCATGAAGTTCCAGTACTGAATGCCATAATTCCAGCTATGACAAAAAGTAAAAGCGGAAGCCATGATGTGCTCATATTTGAACTTTCCACAAGACCGGCTAAATATTTTCCAGTTTCCATTGGGTATCGAACGCTAATTACGCACACAAACGCATCAAATCGGCTCAATGCGAGGTTTTAAAGTTAGTTTGATGCAGGTGGGGCTTGATGGGGTTTAAATCGAATAGAGAGGGTTTGAGATCGGAAGAGCACACGTCTGAACTCCAGTCACCTACCAGTA
>NZ_CAXQGS010000079.1:0-24411 GCF_964223445.1 Cytobacillus sp. | reverse complement strand
TTTCAGCCGGCTTGTCTTATGCTTGAGGCCCGCAGGACAAGGAAGGCTTCGTCAGCATTGCATCGCACGACCGAAAGCGGCAGCTTTTGGGAGGATGCGGGTCATGCAGACGTTGCCACAGGACGTGGCGGTTTTAGTCTGCGTTCCTAGATAGGCGGGCGCCTTGCGCTTTTCTGATAGGAGGCTTTTTATGCTAAGTATGATTGGATTGCTTGGGGGTATCGGGCTTCTCATCTATTTAACGATGAGAGGGATGAATCTGCTGCTTGCTGCCCCTCTTGCTGCGTTTATTGTTGCAATATTCAGTGGATTACCGATTTTTCCTCAGCTGGCAGGCGAGGGTGAAGTCAACTTTTTAACCAACTATATGAATGGATTTGCCGGGTTTATTACATCCTGGTATTTGATGTTCTTATTTGGTGCCATTTTTGGAAAGCTAATGGAGGACAGCGGAGCTGCTGACAGTGTTTCCAAATGGATTATCGACAAGATTGGCATGAAGCGGGCGGCGTTAGCTGTTGTCATTGCCTGTGCGGTCTTAACCTATGGCGGTGTAAGTCTGTTTGTTGTTGCTTTCTCCGTCTATCCAATGGCCTTGAGCCTATTTAAAGAAGCTAACCTGCCAAGAAGGTTTATACCGGCAGCTCTTGCCTTCGGTTCGACTACATTTACCATGACGTCAGCGGGTTCACCGGAAATCCAGAACTGGATTCCGATTGAATTCCTGGGAACTTCCCCATATGCCGCCTGGGAAGTCAGCTTCATTGTTGCTGTCTTTATGATGGCATTTGGATACTGGTGGCTGAAGAAAATGATTAACAAGGCGATCCGCAATGGAGAAAAATTTGAGGCAAGAGAAACGGATTCTGCTTTGATCCGTGAAAACCTGCCAAGCCCGATGTTAAGTTTGATTCCGCTTTTGGTCGTCCTTGTGATTTCATTTATCTTCCATGATTCATTGGCCCAGTCAGCCCTGATTATCGCGTTATTGAGCGGCTGTTTTGCCACCTATTTTCTTAATCGCAAGTATTTTACGAATGTATGGGGAGCCGTGTCTGAAGGAACGATTGGCGCATTGATTGCCATTGCCAATACATCCGCGGTTGTCGGCTTTGGCGGTGTGGCTAAAGCTACACCTGCCTTTGCAAGTGCAGTAGATGCCATGACAAGCATTCCGGGAAGTCCTTTAATCGGCGGGGCTCTGGCTGTTGCTGTCATTGCAGGTCTGACCGGATCTGCTTCAGGTGGCCAATCCATCGCCCTGCCGCTGCTTGCCCCGCATTATCTGGATATGGGAGTCAATGCAAGTGAACTCCATCGTGTTGTAGCGATATCATCCGGATCGATTGATTCCTTGCCGCATGGCGGTTACGTTGTGACAACCATCCGTGCAATCTGCGGTGAATCACATAAGGATGCCTACCCGGCATTTGGTGCATTGACAGTTATTGTTCCGATACTTGGTGTTATTTTAGCGGTCATATTATTTTCGATTTTCTAAATGGCTTTTGCAGAAAGACAGAGGGGTTAGGCTCTCTGTCTTTCTTTTTATAAAAACTGCTATGTGCAGTGGTCTATTTGCAAAAATTCCGCCTTTATTTGCAGCATTGGCCATTTATTTGCAGGTTCTAACAATCTATTTGCAAAATTAACATCTTAATTTGCAGGTTACCCGCTTTTATTTGCAAAGTTCACAATCGGCAATACAGAAAGCAACGCTCGTGCGTAGTTCGGAATTGACCTTTCCTCTCTATTTGTCTAAGAGTGTTATAATTTAGAAAATTAAGATATGTGGAGGGACCCTATATGCCTCAAATACATATAGATGAACTGCTAAAAGTGAAAAATTGGATGACCCCGAGCCCTTTTGGTATTCAGCCGGGGCAAACACTGGGAGAAGCTGCAAAAATGATGGTGGATCTTCACCTGGAAAGTCTGCCGGTATTGGATGAGAAGAATGGGTTAGTCGGTATGATCACATCAAGAAAGCTGCTTAACTACTTTGCCCAGGGCAACTCAGGGGACACCTTAATTGGCAGTATCCCTAAATCCAATCTGGCTGCTGTCCGGCCAGATGATTCGATCCTTGATATTTTGTCGCTTCCATATGATCAGCTTCCTGTCATAGGTGAAGATGGAAAACTGCTTGGCATATTGACAACCAGGGATATTCTGGATGGCCTTTCCAAATATCTGTATAAGCTGAAGCAGCAGCATAATTCCGAGGGTGCCCTTGGCGCCATTTTGGAAAGTGCCTATGAGGGAATAGCGGTTGTTGATGAAAATGGCATCCTGCAGGAATTCAATGAAGCATACAGCCGTTTTACCGGAATTAAAAGGGAGGATGCCATTGGCAGGCATGTGACAGAGGTAATCGATAACACTCATCTTCATGAGACCGTCAAGACCGGAATCGCCGAACGCGGGGTTCTCCAGAACATCCAGGGATATGACATGGTGGTGCACCGGATTCCGCTATGGAAGGAAGGCAGGATTGCCGGGGCCATTGGAATGCTGATTTTTGAGGGAGTAACCGAAGTATATAAAATCTATGAAAAGCTGCAGGAAAATCAAACGGCTATGCCGGATCTTTTCACAAAGAAAAAGGAAAGCGATAGCCGGATTACGATTGATCAGATCATTGGGACAAGTGAAGGCATCGCAAATGTAAAGCGGCTGGCACGGAAGGCGGCAAGGACTGCGGCAACTGTTCTGATTACTGGTGAAAGCGGGACGGGAAAAGAGATGTTCGCAAAAAGCATCCACCATCTCAGCCCCTTTTCGACTGGGCCGTTCATCAGTGTGAACTGCGGGGCCATTCCAGAGCACTTATTCGAATCCGAACTGTTTGGCTATGAAGAAGGTGCATTTACCGGCGCGAAAAAGGGCGGCAAGCCCGGAAAATTCGAATTGGCAGACAACGGTACTATTTTTCTCGATGAAATCGGGGAGATGCCGCTTGTCATGCAAACCAAGCTCCTGCGGGTTCTTCAGGAAAAAGAAGCTGAACGGGTCGGGAGCGTTAAAAAATATCAAATCAATGTGAGAGTCATCGCTGCGACAAATCGTGACTTGAAGCAGATGATCGATGACGGAGATTTTCGGGAGGACCTATTCTACCGGCTAAACATCATCCAGCTCCACATCCCTCCGCTGCGCGAGAGAAAAAAAGATATTCCGGTCCTGCTGGTTCATTATCTGAGGGAAATTTGCGGCAAGTACCAGATACCTGGAAAGATATTCACATCTGAAGCAGTGAATGCTTTTGTCCAGCATCCCTGGAGAGGGAATATCCGGGAGATGGTAAATACGGTAGAGCAGCTTGTGACGCTGGCGGACGGGAAGGTCATTGACTATCATCATTTGCCGGATCCGCTGAAAACGGCGGAACCATCCAGTGAAAAAGCAAAGGAAGTACGATCGGCAGCAGGATCTATTGAGGAAGCCAAGGTTCTAGGGAACCAAAGAGAATCGGAATTGATTCTTGATGCCTTAAGAAATGCGGGCGGGAATAAATCGAAGGCGGCTGATTTACTGGGGATCCATCGGACAACCCTCTACCAAAAGCTGAAAAAGCATGGAATAACCTGAACAAAGTGTAGTATTTTCACTACAAAAAATCTACATCTGTAGTGTAGAGGCTACACATTTGCAGAAATAAAACACTGATTTTTCTGGATTTTGAAGTTGGCACGCTCCTTGCAAGTATAGTAGCAACAGAACAAAAGGGGTGGAGTATCCAATGGAGAAACCAGCAGTTTTCCGGGTGCCGGAAGCGATCTTTTATGGAAGGGGATCTTCCGAAAAAGTTGGGGCTGAAGCGGCGCTTAGAGGGAAAAACGCATTAATAATCAGTGACAAGATAATGGATCAGCTTGGTTATGTAAGCGAATGCAGAACCTATCTTCAGGAAGCCGGAGTTAAAAGCGAGGTATACCTTGGTGTAGCATCTGAACCAACTGATGAGTATGTGGCAGAAGCATTGGCGCTTTTTGAAAAAGAACAATGTGACCTGGTTATCTCAGTAGGGGGAGGAAGCTGTATTGATACGGCGAAAGCCATCGCCGTTCTCGCAACAAATGGCGGCTATATCGGCGATTATATGGGAGGAAGGAAACTGGCCCAGAATGCACCTGTACCTCACATTGCCATTCCGACAACAGCTGGGACAGGCTCTGAGGCAACAGATGTAACAGTCATCACGAACTCATCCAATGATGTAAAAATGATGATTAAGCAGCCTGCCTTCATGCCGAGTGTGGCGATTGTGGATCCTTTACTCACGATATCTTCACCGAAGAATGTTACATCCGCAACAGGGGTGGATGCATTAAGCCATGCCATAGAAGCGTATCTGTCTAAAAAAGCACATCCGATGACCGATACGATGGCCATATCGGCTATGAAATTGATTGTGGAAAATATTTTAACCGCTTACAATGAGGGGCAAAATATCGATGCCCGTGAGGCGATGAGCCTTGGTTCTCTTCAGGCGGGAATGGCGTTCTCGAATGCATCTGTATGTCTTGTGCACGGAATGAGCCGTCCCATTGGAGCCCTATTCCATGTGCCGCATGGAATCTCGAATGCCATGCTTTTGCCGGCCGTATTGGAATTCAGCCAGGAAGCATGTGTGGATCGCTTAGCAGATATCGGACGAATTTTTCAGCCTGATAATGAAAGCCTTACCAGAGAAGAGGCAGCTGAAATCGCTGTTCAATCTGTTAAGAATTTGTGCTTGAAATTAAATATTCCTAACTTAAGAGGATGGGGAATTGACGAAGAAGCTTTTAAGGCTGCGGTAGGAAAAATGGCAACAGATGCGATTGACAGCGGCAGCCCTGGCAACAATCCAAGAGTCCCGACTCAGAGCGAGCTGGAAGAGCTATACCATGTTTGCTATGAATATCAGTTTTCCTCTGAAACAGAAAAAGTGTAACAGGAGGACAATCAGATGCTTGGAATGCTGGGATTAATCGCTTCACTGATTCTATTAATGTATTTAACAATGAAGGGCGTAAATATAATTATTGCCGCCATCATTAGCGCCGTTGTGGTTGCTCTTACAGGAGGACTTAATCTTGAGACCGCCCTGACAGAGCATTATATGACAGGCTTTACAAATTATTTTTACTCCTGGTTCTTAATCTTTCTGCTTGGGGCAGTTTTCGGAAAAATTATGCAGGTAACCAGGGCGGCTGACAGCATTGCGAATTGGGTTAAGGATACACTGGGCCCATCGAGAGCTGTATTTGCTGTCGTGGCCGCAGCAGCGATTATGACATATGGCGGCGTCAGCTTGTTTGTCGTAGGCTTCGCAGTATACCCAATTGCTGTTTCCTTATTTAAAGTGGCCAATCTGCCGCATCGTTTTATCCCGGCCGCTTTGGTGTTTGGTTCGATTTCGTTTACGATGACAGCACCGGGCTCACCGGAAATCCAAAACCTGATTCCAACTGAGTTTTTCGGAACAAAGCCGACCGCAGGTGGGATCATTGGGGTGTTAATGGCATTAATCATCATGATAACAGGCGGTATATTACTAAGCCGAATGGTGAAAAAAGCGGTTCAAAATGGAGAGGTATTTTCTTTGCCGAATCAGCCGGCTGGTGCTGCAAATGAGTCGGCGGCAGCTCTGGAAACGGAGCTGTCCATGCAAAGGCCTGATGCTGCTCCTGGAGGGAAGGAATTCCCGCATGTCTTGATGGCAATATTGCCGCTTGCTTCCGTTATTGCCATATTAAACACAGCAGCCAACTTTACGTCGTCAACGGCTGCCGCTTTAATTTCCCTGACGAGCGGAATCATTTTGGCGTGTGTATTGATGATTAAATATCTGATTGGTTTTTGGGAGGCTTTGGCAAAAGGTGCCCAGGATGCTTTAGTCGCAGCGGCTAATACGTGTGCCGTTGTGGGCTTCGGCAGTGTTGCCGCCCAGGTAGCTGCCTTTGATACATTTGTCGATGCCCTGGTCAATATTCCGGGACCTCCCTTAATGGGACTGGCGATAGCTGTTACGCTGATTTGCGGGATTACAGGTTCGGCTTCAGGCGGTTTGGGGATTGCCCTTCCGATTCTGGCTCCCATGTATATGGCCCAAGGCCTGGACCCTGGCGCGATGCACAGGATTTCAGCACTGGCTTCGGGCGGGCTGGACTCACTTCCGCATAATGGCTATGTCGTTACGACAATCCGGGCGATATCCGGGGAAACCCATAAACGCGCCTACTGGCCAATTTTTATTTTGAGTGTAGCGATGCCAACGGCTGTATTATTCCTGGCTGTGATTTTATATTCAATTTTTTAAAATAATAGACTTCTAATTTTGAAAGGGGATTTTACTCATGACAGCGACAACAACAAAGGTATTAAAGAACTTTATCAATGGCGAATGGGTGGATGCAAACACGGATAAATTCGAATTGGTGCCAAACCCGGCAACAGGCGAGGAGCTTGGACGCACACCGATTTCCACCCGCGAAGATGTCGATAAAGCTGTTCAGGCTGCGAAAGAAGCGTTTAAAACCTGGAGCAAAACGCCGGTCCCAAAGAGAGCGAGAATTCTATTTAAATATCAGCAATTATTAGTAGATAACTGGGATGAACTTGCAAAATTGATTACACAGGAAAACGGAAAAAACTATAAAGAAGCATACGGAGAGGTTCAACGCGGCATTGAATGTGTTGAATTCGCTGCAGGCGCACCATCTCTTATGATGGGCAAGCAGCTTCCTGACATTGCGACGAATATCGAATCGGGCATGTACCGCTACCCGGTTGGCGTTATCGGCGGCATCACGCCTTTCAACTTCCCGATGATGGTTCCTTGCTGGATGTTCCCGCTTGCAATTGCGTGCGGTAATACATTTGTGTTAAAGCCATCTGAAAGAACGCCAATCCTGGCTAACCGCCTGGCAGAGCTGTTCGCTGAAGCCGGCCTTCCAGCTGGTGTATTCAATATCGTTCACGGTGCGCATGATGTGGTAAACAGCCTGATTGATCATAAGGATGTACCGGCAATTTCATTTGTGGGCTCCCAGCCTGTTGCCGAGTATATCTACAAATCTGCTACTGCAAACGGTAAACGTGTTCAGGCGCTTGCCGGTGCTAAGAACCACTCAATCGTGATGCCTGATGCAGACCTTGATGGTGCCGTTAAGGAAATTATTGCTGCCGCTTACGGGTCAGCAGGTGAAAGGTGCATGGCCTGCTCTGTGGTAGTAGCCGTGGATTCTGTTGCCGATGAGCTGGTAGCGAAATTAAATGAGCAGGCGGGCCAGCTGACAATCGGAAATGGTCTGGACGAAGAAGTTTTCTTAGGGCCAGTCATCCGGCAGGAAAACAAGGAGCGTACAAGCGGCTATATTGAAATTGGCGAAAAAGAAGGAGCAACCCTTGTCCGTGATGGCCGCAAAGATGAAGCTTACCATGAAAATGGATACTTTATCGGACCGACAATTTTTGATCATGTCGATCCATCAATGAAAATCTGGAAGGAAGAAATCTTCGCACCGGTACTTTCTGTTGTGCGTGTAAAAAATCTTGAAGAAGCGATCGAGCTTACGAACAAATCAGACTTCGGAAATGGCGCATGCCTATTCACTGACAGCGGAAGCAGTGTCCGCTACTTCAGAGAAAACATCGAGGTCGGCATGCTCGGCGTTAACATCGGCGTACCGGCGCCAATGGCCTTCTTCCCATTCTCCGGCTGGAAAAATTCGTTCTACGGAGACCTTCACGCAAACGGAACAGATGGTGTGGAATTCTATACGAGAAGAAAGATGCTGACTGCACGCTGGTAAGAATAAGAAAGATGAGGCACCTGCAATGAAATGCGGGTGCCTCTTTTTATTAATTACATAGTCCCATATATTTTAAAAAAAGAGTGCAAAAGGTCACAAAATTTCACGTTTTCTGTCGATATAATAAAGGAGTATATATGAGATGGGGAGATCAATGATGTTCGGAAAAGGAAAGTTGAGGCAGCTGGAGGATGAAAAGCGGGAACTTGAAGCAAAAATCCAGTTTGCTGAAGAAGAGTTTCAGCGCAGGGAAAAATATTATCAGACACTGATTCATTCTTTTAATGAAGATTTAACGAATACGGTGAGTCAGCATGAAATGGTCAATGGGCAGCATTACATGCTGGGAGACCTGGTTTTAAAAATTAAAGACGGGTTTGAAAACGTAAAAAGACATAGTGAAGCCACTTTTACAAACAGCCTCACTTTATCGGATAAAGGGGGAAATCTGATTCAGTCTGCAAAAGAGATGGTGAAAAGCTCGGAGGAAGGCCGCGGATCCGTCAGCAAGTCTGAACAGCTGATAAAGCAGCTGGGAGAACAATTAGAAGTGAATTCGCAGAAGATGGAGGCGCTGAGCAAAAGGTCAAAAGAAATTGAGATGATTGTCCAGGTCATTAAAGATATCGCGGAACAAACAAATCTCCTGGCACTAAATGCATCCATCGAAGCAGCTCGCGCAGGCGAGCAGGGAAAAGGATTTGCAGTGGTGGCGGATGAGGTCCGGAAACTGGCTGAAAGTACAGCGACGAGCACCGCTAATATCAGTTCCCTGACGAAAAATATTCAGGATGATATTGAAGCAACATTGAACTCAACAGTCGCAAGCACCGAATTAATTAAAGATGGCATGTCCCTCAGCGGTCAAACTACCAGCAAAATTGACTCAATCACCAACCTCATCCATACGGTAGAATCTGAAGTCAGTGAAGTGATTGAAATGATAAACCTTCAGAAGGGGTATTCCCAGGAGGTGGCCGATGAGATTTCAGAAACAAAGTATGTTTTTGATCAAGTAAACGAACTGATCCAGAGGCATATTGACGATGCGAGGGTCGTTGATGAGAAGCTGGAAGGCGCCATCTCGCAGGTTAAGGCAGTAAACTACTAAGTTTCCAAGAGGGGTCAATTATGAAAAAGAAAAAACAGAAGAAGCAGAGAGAAAAAGGGTCGCTGTTTTCATTTACAATTAGGAAGAAATTATTGCTCTCATTCATTATTATTCTATTAATTCCTTCCATTTCAATCGGATACATATCCTATCAGAAGGCACATGATGAGATTAAAAACCAGATTGAGATGAGTGCAAATGAGAATGTAAAAATCCTTGACCAGTTTATTATGAACTTTATTAAACCCAAGATGGAGGATACGAATTATTTTTCCAAGCAGATCAAGAAGGATTTTTATACAGATGAAGAATTAGATAAAACAACAAATGCCTTTAGCCAGTATAAAGAGCTCCATCCGGAGGCAGTCGCTATTTATGCTGGTTCTGAAGAGGGTGATTTAGTCATCTATCCGCGGGCAGATCTGCCTGCTGACTTCGATGCCACTACACGCCCCTGGTACCAGGGAGCCATGGAAGCAAAGGGAAAAGCCTTCATCACAGAGCCATATGTTGATGCTGTAAGCGGAAATATCCTAATTACAGTAGCCCAAAAGCTTGGCGACAGCTCTGGCGTTATCGGGATTGATTTAAGCCTGTCTGCTCTAAGCGAGCTATCCAATAACATTAAGATTGGGAAAGAAGGATATCCAGCTATCTTAAGTGCGGAGGGAAGCTTTCTAGTGCACCCGCAGGAGAAGCCAGGTACACAGGCAGAGGGAAGCTGGCTGCCGGAAGTCCTGGAAAAGGAAAAAGGGCAGGTAGAATACACTCTTGATGGCGAAAAGAAGGAAATGCACTTTACCACCAATGGGCTGACAGGCATGAAGGTGCTTGGCACAATGAATCTGGAAGAAGTAACATCAGCCGTACAGCCTATCTTCATGTCGACGATTATATTCATAGCCATTTTCGTCCTTATAGGTGCACTTATTTCTTATTTTATTGTCCGCTCGATTACACGCCCGCTCAATCAGCTGATTGCAGCAACAGATAAAGTCAGCGAAGGAGATCTGACCCAGAAGTTTGAGGTTAAAAATAACGATGAAATCAGCAAACTGGGTATCAGCTTCAATAAAATGGTCCTTTCACTGCAGCAGCTTATCAACCATGTGAGCGAAAAAGCGGTTCACCTTGCTTCCTCATCAGAACAGCTGACGGCAAGCTCTGAGCAGAATAATATGGCAACAGAACAGGTGGCCAACTCTATTCAGGAAGTAGCATCAGCTACTGAGCAGCAGACAGAAAAAGTGAAAGAAAGCACTTCTGTTGTAAAAGAGATGTCCGGACGCATTCAGCAGATCATGCTGAATACAAACGTTGTGGCCCAAACCGCTAATGAGACAAATGAAGTGGTAGTAAAAGGAAATGAAGCAATCGATCTTTCAACGAATCAGATGAAAAATATTAATTTAACAGTTTCTGAATTAGGTTCCATTGTTCATACGTTAGGAAAGCGCTCGGAGGAAATTGGCCAGATTGTCAATGTTATTTCCGAAATTGCCGCTCAGACGAATTTGCTCGCACTTAATGCAGCCATTGAAGCAGCAAGAGCAGGCGAGCACGGAAGGGGATTTGCAGTTGTAGCCGATGAAGTCCGCAAGCTGGCAGAACAATCATCCAAATCAACTGAAAGCATCCGCGAACTGATCTCAACGATCCAAACGGATACAGGCAAAGCCATCTCTTCCATGGAAAAAGGAACAGCTGAAGTGGAAAAAGGAATTGACCTGGTTAACAATGCAGGAGATGCCTTCAGCCACATCCAGCAATTTGCCGACACCGTTTCAGGCCAGATTGCAGAAGTTTCCTCATCCATAAAGGACATGGCCGAGGGTGCCGACCAGGTGGTAGAACTCGTAAGCGCAATCGAAGAAATTGCCGCTGTCACCACAGCCGAAAGCCAGGATGTATCCGCTGCTACAGAAGAGCAGCTGGCGTCCATGGAAGAAATTGCGGCATCTGCTGCTTCACTTTCGGGAATGGCGGAGGAGCTGCTGGATTCTATTAAGAAGTTTAAAGTGAGTTAAATAGAAGGACCCGCCAGTTTGGCGGGTCTGTTTTTATGTGAACCCTGCAAAAAGAGCACGGAAACATACAAATAGATGCTTAACCCTGCAAATAGGGCTGGAAATTCTGCATATAGAATAGGTAATTTACAAATAGTTAGCTGGATTCTGCAAATAGATGAACTGCATAAGAACGGGAATCGGCTCGCTTAGTTTTATTTGCAAATAGAACCGGGGATTCTGCAAATAAAACGGAGTATGCTGCAAAAAGCAGGATGAATTCTGCAAATAGAACTGGAAAAGTACAAATACCAGGCTGCTACCTGCAAATAGACGAGAAGCAATAGATCGGGGATCAGTCTAGGATGATCAAATTGCAAATAGAATCTTAGATTTTGCAAAAAGACCTGGGAACTCGCGAATAGATTCAGGCTTCCTGCAAATAGATATATTCCTCCCAAATAAAAAAAGCTGCAAAAGCGTATCCAGCGCTTTCGCAGCTCCGTTTAAGGAAAATAGATATCAAGACGATTCTTATCTCTCCGCATAATATAGTAATTTTGAAAATCCTCGCCTATCAATATATTACGATATTTCTTCGAATTGATGGTTACGATCCGTTTTCTGTTTTTGATAAAGTAAATTGTCCCCTGGTAAACGTAAATCTCATTAAAGCTGGTTCCATCCCGATCAATAAGCTCCTCTTCATAATAATAATTCAAAATGACATGCCTGTTCTTATAATCACACAAAATCGTCAGGTCCCTCACTTGTTTTTCCATACCCTCAAAACATACCCCCCGCATCCACATTGATCGATAAATTGAGGGTCCACTTTATTTCCGAAGTATATGAGCAGTGCTTCAGTCAAATAGTTATCGGGATTACCTAACTCAGCTGGTGTGACTATATTGACATAATATCCTTTAGCTGTCTGGCTGACTGCCGCCATCGCATCGTTGATCAGAAGCTCCAAATCACTAGTGTAATTACCATGCTCCAGTGAAGTAGACCAGTTCTTTTCCATATTAGCACCTCAATTCAGCCTGATTATAAATTAAATTATTGGGAAAATTTGTGAGGTTGATCACTGTTCAGGGGATTTTTCGTAATTTCGGTGTCTTTTATTTCTTTTAAAAGAAAGGTTCATCCTGGAGAGTAATCTTGAAGCCGTATAGGGTGAGGCTATATGGGTGAATGAGCGGAATTGCGAGTTGGTAATTGACGGCTTAATAAGCCGGAAGTAGTCTTGGATAGCTGCTTCATGTGCCAGGGGGGAGGAAAACAAACACTTTGGGCAGTGCCATTTCCCCCAATGGAAAATCATCGGAAGGGAAGTGCATTTAGGACAGCTAACACCAGTGAGAATTTCTTCAGCTGAAACATTGAAGCGCTCGAGAATCTCGGATTGTGCAGGGTTATGTTTTTTTAACAAAGTCCGGCATAGCTTCCGTATCTCTTTAGGGTCAGTTTTTTCTTGAGGGTACTTATTTTCAATGCCATTCATTTTGGATAAAAGGTGATGAGAGTGTAAGACTCTCTTAGATATTTGCAGCGGGTCTGTCTCTGCCTTAATAATGGTAGAAGGATGGCTGATTACAACTAAAAATTCCAGTGGAATATCAGGAAATCCATTAAGACCAAGCCAGTTTCTAAACTGATTCGTCTGATGCCGCGCTTGTGAAAGGGGGTCCGGAAATCCTTCCTCTTTATCATTTTGGATGCGGATGACCTGCTGGAAATGAGGGCTGAAAATCAAGGTTCCTGTCCAATTTTTAACTTCCAATATGAGTGCAAAATTTGCAGTGAGCAGCAATGCATCGATTTGAAAAAAATGCGATCCGTTTGATAACCTCAAATCATGAAAAATCCAATACTTTTTAGATTCAAGAAAGCTTAAGTAATAAAATAATCTTTCTTCTCCTTTAAATCCCGCGCTTCTCTTTTTATATTCTGAGGTCATTTTTTCTCGGGCGGGATGCTGTTCGGGGATTCTTCTTAACAACCCTTCAAGCTGTAGGTTAATTTCGGGGACTTTCAGGCTTTTAATAATCAAGTGTGTCTCTCCTTTCAATGATAATTAGTTATTTTCGATATATATGTCTATATACCCTCCTTATAAGGGAGCCTATTTGCAAATTTTCATGCTCTAATTGCAGAAACTTCCACTCTATTTGCGAGTGTTAGTCATAGGCTTTTCCTCAAATATTCTATTTGCAGGAATCAAGCGGCTATTTGCAATTTTCCCGTTTCTATTTGCAGAAATTCCCCTTCTATTTGCAAAACCGCCAATCTATTTGCAAGTTCCACTGCCCAATTTGCAAAGTCCACATTCACAAGGGACGAGGGGACAGTTAACCTGTCCCCATGTCCCTATCAAAAAGAACAGCCGCATCCGCAGCTGTCCCTAATAAGTTATTCATTTTGACCGTAGCTGATCAAGTTCGTGAAAATGCGGTAGCCTCCCGGAACCTGGCCTTGAATTTGGCGATAGAATACCAGGTTGGTATAAAGGTAGGTGCCTTCTCCGTAATCGGCCATGAGGATGCCGCCATCAAATGGCTCCTCGTTAGGATCCCCCATGCGCACGAAGGTTTCAAAGCGGTCATCCCACTGCATTGGATAGTATAATCCTCTTTCCTGAATCCAGTTGGCCCAGTCGTCTTGAGTGATGTTATTTGGATAGTTGAAGAGCGGCGATTCAGGCTGCAGAACGGTAACAGGTGCATTTTCATCGGTTACCCTCCACTTGATGGATGGGTTTCCGATGGTCAGCGGGTATGGAGCAGTGCCTTCCGTCACCCAGCCATCGTTCGGCTTATGGTATTGGACCACCATATGCCCGCCATTTGCGACGTATTCTTTTAAACGTTCATTATTTGCTGTTAAGTCTTCACGTGACAGGTAAGCACGGATACCAACAACGATTGTATCGTATTGTCTTAAGTCCCCTGAAGCAAGATCGGTCTCAGTAAGCTTTGTCACATCAAGTCCTGCATTGGACAAGTAATCTGCCACTTTATCAAAACCGCTTTCAATGTAGCCGACCTTTAACCCTTCTGGTGCCAGCAATTCAAAGGCTACTCCATTGACCTGGGCTGGATACAGGTAATAAAATGTTCCGATATGGTCATATTGAATTTCTTGAACTGTTGAATCAAAGGTCTTTCCATTTACAGCTGCCTCGGCGGATAGTTTAAAGTCGCCTTCCAGAATATCCGCAGGCGGGCTCAGTGTAAAGGTAACCTCTTTTTCCTCCAATGAAGCTCCGAAGTTAACTTCTGCTTTTTCCGGGCTTACTGACCAGCCTTCCGGAACATTTAAGGATACGGAAGCCTGTGCAGCTCCTTCACGGTAATTTTTCACTTTTACATTGACAGGTACTTCTTCCTGAACGTCAGCGGTATTAATAACCAGATCTTCAGGAGAAAGAGTAAGGCCAACGTCCGGCAGAACGGCAATGGTGCCATCCAGCTCAGAGACAGTCACTGTCTTTGCACCGGCAGATTCATAGCTGACCTTTGCCTGTATGGCAGGGGTTTCGTATGCGTGATAATACGCTGCATCACCTGGAACTTGAACCTTAAAGGTAACTTCAGCCGTTTTACCGGGTGCAAGGTCAGCTGCCTTGGATTTATTAGAAACCTTCCAGCCCTCAGGAGTGATCAGTTCAACATCAGCTTTCTTCAGCTTCTGACTGCCATTATTGGTTAACGTGACAGTAACAGACGTTTTCTGCCCTTTTGTCAGGATGTTGGACTCCGCCTGTGCATTAATCTCAAGGTCGGAGGATACAAGGCTCACATTCAGCAGCTGTTCTTTTTTCACTTCAAGCTTATGAAGCAGATCTGACTTCAGCTGGGAATCAAGCTTGGATTTCTCCGTTTTCTTTACTAAACGGTCTGCTTCTTTTAATGCTTGCTGCGTTTTGCTGAATACCTGGCTATGGCTGGGATAGCTGGAGATAATTCTGTCCAGGCTTTTTTGGAATTTTGTAAAGTGCACCTGCAATGCTTTTTCTTTTTTAGGGAGTGTTTTTGCCCATTCGTTAAAATCATATGGGATACCGGCAAAAAGATCATTGCTGCCATTTGTCTCTACTGCGCTATCCACTAACTCCAAATCTGTTTGTCTTGGGGCGACAGGGATGTCATTTCCCATTCCCTGGCTTTTGTGCATATAGCGTGATTCCTCGCCGATTTGCGGATAGGACATGCCGTAGATAGGATCAAGCATGCCGATTTCAATCGAAGTATCAGCTGTATCTTTACTTTCTGCCGGCAAATAGAACTTTTTAGTCTGCCAGACGGATAATCCTTCTTTTAATTGTTCAGGAAAAACGTTAGGATCTGCGGCATCTTTGAAGGCGTCCTGGCTGAGAATGGTCATTGTGCGGTGGTGTCCGTGCTGGGTATCCGAGTCTCTGAAGGATGGCATGATAATATCCGGCTGGTAAGTACGAATAAATCGGATTAATCTTTCATAAGTAAGGTCCTTGCCCCAGTGGCTTAGAGTTTCATCCTTTGTCTTGGAGAAGCCGAAATCATAGATGGTGTCAGAGGTTGTTTCACTCAAATGGTAGGCTTTAACTCCAGTGATTTTCGCTGCTTCAATCATTTCGCGGGAGCGGATAATTCCAAGGCCGTTCCCAAGCTCCTGCCCGATTTCATTCTGGCCGCCCTCGCCGCGGTTGGCAATTAGGCTTGAAGTTTTTACCCCAAGTCCTCGTGATAGGTAAGCAAGAAAGTCACTGCGCTCATCGTCAGGGTGTGCGCCTGTATTCAAAAAGCTGACCGTTGTGTCCAGCTGCTTCACTGCACTCCACAGGTCGGGGTCATGCTCTTCTGACTGGGCACTTCCGCTGAGAGGAAGAAGGGAGAGAATTAAAACTAAGGACAAAAAGTAAACAAAGATTTTTTTCAATTTGTGTAACCCCTTTCAAAATGGTTTAACAGCGCTCCTCTTACACTCCTTTCATCATAGGTCTAAAGCAGGTTAGTTAAACGTCCTAACTAACTACTGGCAACTACCCGCCTAATAAATTTCATAATAGGGTAAAGTTGTTAATATTTCAATATTCTAAAAATTAATTATATTAAAATCGTCCTTTAGTCATAGAAATGATCGCAATTATCATAAAATTAAAAATAGTGGGTTGTAAACGGTTACCAGTTAGGTTATATTGAAGTTAATTAGTAATATTTACTAACCAAATCAATTAAGGCCGTGATGTGATGAATTTTAATGGGACACCGATGCAAATGAAATCAATCAATAAAAAGAGAGTACTTCAATGGATTCAGGAAAATTCACCGACTTCAAGGGCCGAGATTGCTGCGAAGATTTCCATAAGCAAGCCGACTGTTTCTTTGCTGGTAGATGAATTGATAGGGGAAAAGTGGGTGTATGAAAAGGGGATAGGCGAATCGTCTTCACAAGGCGGAAGGAGACCGATACATCTTTATTTCAACGAAAAAGCGGCTTATGTAATCGGAACAGATATCGGCGGCACGAAAGTAAAGATAGTCATTAGCGATCTCGGAGGCAACATCGTCCATTCCAGCAGTTTTTCAACCTGTCAATTTTTAGAATCTGGACTTTTAAAACAAATCGCCAAAGATGTACAGTCCATGCTGGATGAATGCCAAATCCCATTGGAACAGGTGCTTGGAATGGGAGCAGGGGTTCCGGGGATTACACAAACATCCAGCGGAGTCGTCCTGGAAGCACCGAGCCTCAACTGGATTCGATACCCGTTCTTAGCGGAAGCAAATAAATACTTCTCTTTCCCGGTTCATGTAGACAATGATGTGAATGTTGCAGCACTTGGGGAGCAATGGCTCGGAAACGCGAAGAATAAACAGAATGTTCTGTTTATGGCGGTCGGAACAGGGGTTGGAAGCGGAATTATTATCAATAATCAGCTGTACCGCGGGTATTCAAATGCTGCTGGTGAGATGGGCTATATGGTGACGGATAAAACAGATATGAAAAGAGACTTTAAGCCAATCTTTCACCGCTACGGTTATTTGGAAAGCGTTGCCGGCGGAAAATCCATCGGGAAAAAACTGACGGAAGTCATTCAGCAGAGTTCGGACCACCCTGCCTACTCTCAGGCAATAAAGGGAGAACTGCCGGGGGAAATGGCCTTTGCGCTTGCAAAAAAAGGCGACAAGTTAGCCATTGAGGTCATTGAAGAAGCCATTGAACATCTGGCCTATGGAATCATTAATGCCGCGAGCTTATTGAATCCTGAAGTCATTATTTTAGGAGGTGGTGTTCTAAAATCATCTGATTACATTTTGCCTAAATTGGACAGGATCGTGAATCACTATCTTCCAAGTTCAGTAGAATTAAAGACTTCAAGATTAGGTGATAATGCGGGAGTCCTTGGTGCTGTTTCACTCTTTTTGCGGGAGCATGAAAGTATTATCAAATTTTCTTAATGAGGGGGATTTTTCAAATGAAAAATAAGAAAAGGGCATCGATTTTAACCACTTTATCCATTTCGGCTGCACTAATGCTTTCAGCTTGCAGTTCTGAACAGGGATCCAGCTCAAGCTCTGAGAATGAGCAGGGAGAGAAAGAGAATAAGCTGGAAGAAAAGGTAGTTATCTATTCACCGCATGGAAAGGATATTCTATCAAAGTTTGAACAGCAATTCGAGGAAAAATATCAGATTGATGTGGAATGGCTTGATATGGGATCACAGGAAATCCTGGACCGGATCCGCTCCGAGAAAAACAATCCACAGGCTGATGTCTGGTGGGGAGCGCCATCTGTAAACTTCGATCAGGCAAAGGATGAAGGACTGTTAAAGCCATATGAGCCTTCATATGCAGGAAGTCTGGCAGAAGGCTTCCATGATCCTGATTGGCACTGGTCCGGAACAAGCCAAACACCGGAAGTCATTATGTATAACAGCAAAGAATTATCAGAAGATGAAGCGCCTAAAGACTGGGATGAGCTTCTTGATCCGAAGTGGAAGGATGAAATCATCATCC
The DNA here is from genome assembly GCF_964223445.1 of Cytobacillus sp. Classification (NCBI taxonomy): domain Bacteria; kingdom Bacillati; phylum Bacillota; class Bacilli; order Caryophanales; family Bacillaceae; genus Cytobacillus; species Cytobacillus sp. Next base: position 6,488 of record NZ_CAXQGS010000079.1, on the reverse strand, counting down.
GCTACCCGCTGGCATCGGGAACGATGAGAACGATCTTTTCAGCCATGATTTACCGCGACTTTAAGGACTCCAGCGATACAGCGGCCGGTTACGAATGGCTTGAAAAATTGGATGCCAACACGAAAGAATACGCAGCAAACCCTGAAATGATGTACAACAAGGTAGCCAAAGGGGAAGGAAAGCTATCTGTCTGGGCAATGCCTGATGTTGTCATGTTAAAGGAAAATAAAAATTATCCATTTGAATTCATCATTCCGGAAAGCGGCACACCGGTCCTGACGGAAGGCATTGCTGTTGTGAATGATGCTCCGCATCCAAAGGCGGCTGAAGCATTCTATGAGTTTGTCAACACATCTGAAGCAGCCAAAATCCTTGCTGAGGAATTTTACCGCATTCCAACAAGGGATGATGTGGAAGGGCTCCCTGAATGGATTACAGAAACAGAGATTAAGAGCATGGATATTGACTGGAAGGTATTCCAGGAGAACAGCGACAGCTGGATGAAGTATTGGGATGAAAACATTAAGAGCGGAGAAAAAGAAATTAAAGAATAGGAAGTGTAATAGGTATGGCGTCCATAAACATAGATAATGTCCAAAAGGCCTTTGGAAAGGTTATTGCAGTCGATCATTTAAATCTGGATATAAAGGATGGGGAATTCTTTACCTTCCTTGGACCAAGTGGATGCGGCAAGACCACTACACTTCGGATGATTGCTGGATTCTATTATCCTACTAAAGGTGTTGTCCGTTTCGGCGATAAGGATATGACGCGTGTACCTCCTGAAAAGAGAAATACGGGCATGGTTTTCCAAAACTATGCCCTTTTTCCTCACATGACGGTGTTTGAGAATGTCGCTTTTGGATTAAGGGTTAGAAAACTTGGCTCCAAGGAGCTCAATATAAAAGTCAAGGATGTATTGCAAAAGGTGAGGCTTGAGCAATACGCCGATCGTCAGGTGAGCCAGTTAAGCGGAGGTCAGCAGCAGCGTGTCGCGCTGGCAAGGGCATTGGTGATTGAACCGGAGATTTTGCTACTGGATGAGCCACTCAGTAACCTGGATGCCAAGCTGCGCGATGAAATGAGAAGCGAAATACTGAGATTGCAAAAAGATTATAATATCACCACCATCTATGTTACCCATGATCAGGCAGAAGCTCTATCCATGAGCGATCGGATTGCGGTATTTAACTTTGGGGTCTGCCACCAGGTGGGAACACCCTCGGAAATCTATAATGAACCAGCCAATGATTTCGTAGCGGGGTTTATCGGGGAAATCAATCTGCTGCCTGTGAAGATCAGCAGGATAGAAGATGAACACATTCTTGTACAAGTGCAGAACGGTGAAACTGCCAGTGAGCTTTCCGTCCGGAATGCCCCATTTAATTATAATCAGGAAAACAAAGGGAACCTGGCGTTATCCATTCGTCCTGAATCTATTAAAATACTGGAAAAAGAGACGGAAGGGAAAAATATCTTCAAAGGAATGGTTGAGGAAGTTCATTTCTTTGGCTCCCTCATCAATGTTGTGGTAAGGGCTTCAGGCCTTAAGCTCCAGGTGAATGCCCTGAATAGCGGCATATCCAGAAACCTGCAGGCGGGTGCAGAAGTTTGGGTGGAATTGCCTGAAGAGCAGATGCGGATCATTCCTGTGGTGACTGGTGATGCATCATGATTAAGAATCGGGATACAAGGCTGACTCTGCTCCTCCTTATTCCGGTCCTGCTGGTTCTCATAGCTTATGTTCTATACCCCTCTTTACGGACCATAATGGAGAGCCTTCAAAAAGAAGGCAGCATGAACTTCGGGAATTACAGTGACTTCTTTACCCAGGAATCCAAGACCAATCTGGAAGCCCTGTGGAATTCTGTATATATTTCGGTATTAAGTGTCCTGGTCAGTGCCCTGATCGGCATCCCGCTTGCATTCATTTTCAACCGGTATGATTTTCCGGGCAGAAGCTTCTTTGCATCGGCTGCCATCATGCCGATTGTCCTGCCGTCACTGGTAGGAGTAATGGCGTTCATGTTCCTGTATGGGGAAACCGGATTGATTCCCAATGCCATTAAGGACCTGTTCGGGCTGGATGAAGTGCCGTTCAAAATAGGCGGCATATCAGGCATTTTGATAGTCCATGCATATACTATGTATGTGTATTTCTATATGACTGTTTCATCAGCCATTAATAAAATTGATCCATCTCTTGAAGAAGCTGCGTACAATCTGGGGGCCAGCCGTTTTAAAGTGTTCTGGAAAGTAACCTTTCCACTATTGACACCGGCTATTGTAGCCGCATCTTTATTGGTGTTTATGATCTCAATGGCATCCTTCAGTGCGCCGTTTCTCCTGGCAGGAGGATTCAGGGTGCTGAGCCTGCAGATTTATTTTTCGAAAATTAATGGCGATATGGAAGTGGCCGCCACACAATCGGTTATTTTATCGGTTGTATCGATCAGCTTCCTGCTGTTTATGCGCTGGTACCAAAACCGCAAGGATTACCGGATGGCATCTAAAGGAATTGGCGCCCATCGCAGTGAAGTCAATAATCCTGTTTTGAAGTGGATACTGGTCTTTACAGGAATCGTGGGAGTCATCATTCTGCTGCTTCCGCACTTCACGATTCTCCTGCTATCGCTCGTACCGGACGGAACATGGACGTGGCAGACCTATCCATCGGTATTTAATTTTGAAAACTACCGTTTATTGTTCCAGGATCCGAACATATTCAAGCCATTGAAAAATAGCTTGCTTCTGTCGGTTATCGCTACAGCAGGAAATCTGGTCTTTGGGGTATTGGCATCCTATGTGCTCGTTAAACGGAAATTTGTCGGAAAAAGCTTTGTGGATATTTTAGTTATGATTCCATGGGCATTGCCGGCTACCGTTATCGGGATGAATTTGATTTTTGCTTTTAATGAGCCGACCATCTTCTCGTTTGGCAACATTCTCGTCGGTACATTCTGGATTTTGCCGCTTGCCTATTTTATCCGCCATATTCCATTAGTCGTCAGATCCACCAATGCTGTATTGGAGCAATTGGATGATTCCATAGAAGAAGCCTCAAGAAGCCTTGGGGCAAAGTGGTTCTATACGTTCAGAAAAGTAATCCTTCCGATTATTATGCCAGGGGTTTTATCAGGGACATTACTGGCTTTTGTGGAGTCTGTCGGTGAATTTCCCACTTCGGTATTGCTGTACACTCTTTCAAACCGCCCTATTTCCATCGAGATTATGAATCAGCTGAGAATGTTCAATATGGGCCAGGCGGCAGCTTACGGTATGATCCAGATTACTTTAATCGCACTGGTTCTGTTCATTTCAAACAAGTTTTTTGGAGTTAAGGCTGAAAAATCATTGTCTTAAAAAGGAGTGAAAAGATGAGCAAATTAGAAGAGTTTATTAAAAATGAAGGCCATGCCTTTCCCGGCAAAACATATGCAGAAGAACTGCTGATGCCCGTTTTTAATGATCAGCGGGACTATCTGTTCCATGTCATGTTCGATATTCATCGCGCACATGTGATCATGCTGGCGGAAAAGGGGATCATTCCTGAAGAAGAAGCAAAAACCATGCTGGAAGGCATCAATAAAGTGGCCATGTCAGATACCGGTTCAATATCGTATCAGCCTCAATTTGAAGATCTCTTCTTTATGATGGAAGCGAAAATTGGAGAAGTGATCGGCGATGAATTGGCCGGGAAAATCCATATTGCCCGGAGCCGGAATGATATGGGCATTGCCATGTACAGACTGGTCCTAAGAGAACATCTGCTGCAGCTTCTGGGTAGTGCCTATCAGCTTAGTGAGGCATTACTGGAGCAGGCTGAAGAGCATAATGAAACCTATATGACCGGCTATACCCATACACAGCCGGCCCAGCCGACCACTTTAGGGCATTATCTACTCGCTGTCTATGATGTCCTCCAGAGGGATATTAAACGGCTGTGGGCTGCCTATAAAACCGTTAACAAATCCTCGCTGGGTGCAGCTGCCCTTACGACGACCGGCTTTCCGATTTGCAGGGATCGCACCCGTGACTTATTGGGGTTTGAAGGAATTATTGAAAACTCGTATGACTCGATTGCGGGAGCCGATTACCTGCTGGAAACCTCATCGGCCCTGATGACCTGCATGGTGAATACAGGCAGATGGATTCAGGATTTCCTTCAGCATGTAACAAGAGAGTTTGGCACCTTCCAGGTGGCGGATCCTTACGTGCAGGTGAGCAGCATTATGCCTCAAAAAAGGAACCCGGTTTCCATTGAGCATTCCAGATCCATTGCCAGCAGCGCCTATGGTGAAGCATATGCAGCCATGAACATGGTTCATAATACGCCGTTTGGGGATATCGTTGATACAGAAGATGATCTGCAGCCCCATCTTTACCGTTCTTTTACGAATGCGAATCGGGTATTAAAGCTGATGTACGCCGTGATTGCCACATTAAAAGTCAATAAAGACCATGCGAAAGAAATGGCAAAAAAGTCGTGCATCACGATCACAGAATTGGCCGACACCCTGGCAAGAGACTACAGCATCCCATTCCGGAAGGCCCACTCCATTGCCAGCTATATTTCGAAACAAACCGTGAAAGAACAGAAAGAGCTGTGCGACTGGAAAGTGGCAGACGTGAATGAAGTCATTCGGGGATATGTTCCCGTTTCCCTGACAGAGGAGGAGTGGAAGAAAATCATTTCTCCTGAATACTTTGTGCAGATCCGCAGCCTCCAGGGAGGACCGAATCCGGATGAGGTTTCGAGAATGATCAAGGATCGTAATGAAACCCTTACAGGGGATCTGCTGAGCTATGAGGGAACTGTGAGAGGGCTTAAGGAAAAGCGGGAGAATTTGATTAACTTTAGGTTTTGACTAGTGTTTTTTTAAAAAGCGAAATTCGCCAATTGCGAGTTCGCTTTTTTTATTGCTCTGCTAATATGAGTCCAACTCTTGCAAAAACACCCTTACAGAATTCGGACTTCATTTTCTGTAATACAGGAGTATAATACCTATTAAGCAGACAATTCGATGAATTTAGAGTCTGACTTTTTGCAAACTTACTATTTAGAATCAGTTAAAGGAGGAGCGCTCCCGATGATTCTTGACCAGCGCTGCATGGCGATTTTGACGAAAATGGTCTATGCGCCTTCACATGTTTCTCCGCAGGAGCTAATGGAAGAATTACAGATTTCCAAGCGGACTGTTTATTATGATGTTGAAAAAATTAATAGCTGGCTGAAAAACCAGGGGTTAGATGAGCTAAAGTACGTCCGTGCTGCTGGATTTTTTCTCGATGAAGAAGAAAAGCAGCAGATTAGACAGCGGCTGCATTCGTTTGATAAAGCTGCCGGTTATGAGTTTTCACGAAAAGAAAGAATGGCCTGGACTGCCATCCTCATCCTGACCCGCGAGAAAACCATTTATCTGCAGGATCTGATGGATAAGCTGGGTGTCAGCAGGAGTACGCTTCTGGCAGATATCAAGGAATTAAAAAAGCAGCTTAACCAGTTTAAGGTTCAGTTGAATTTCCATAAACCTTCTGGCTACTATATTGCCGGCGATGAGCAGGATAAACGGAAAATGCTGATTTACTGCTTAACACAGGTTTTAACCAATCGAGGGTGGAACGATTTATTATCCGAAGTTCAGTTAACCATCCAGGACACGCCGGGCCTGTCGCCAGAAAGGTTTCAGCGTACGGATTTAGAAACGATCTATGAGATTCTGAATGAAAGTGAATCCTATTCCGGTGTTCATTACACAGATGAAGTGATGGAGACGCTAAGCGCCCATATATTTATGCTCATCAAAAGGTTTAGCCAGGGGAAATACATTAAGATGGATCCTGTTGAAAAACAGGTCATTAAAGAAACGAAAGAGTACAATGCTGCTCGATTTATTTGCAGGAAAATTGAAAGCGGTTTCCAGCTTGAGGTTCCTGACGATGAAGCCTGCTATCTTGCAACCTACCTGTTAGGTGCGAAAATAAGCGACTATGATACACATGAGCTGGAAAACCAGGACCTTGATATCCTCAAATCAACGGCAGTAAGAATGGTCGATGATTTTCAAAAATATGCCTGTGTGTTTTTTCAAAATCGGAAGGATCTTGAACGGAATTTATTGATTCATTTAAAACCGGCTTATTTCCGAATCAAGTATGGGATTGAACTGGAGAATCCATTATCCAAATCTGTACAGGATTCTTATCAGGATCTGTTTATACTAACCAAAAAAGTGGTTCATCATTTTGAGTACGTACTTGGGAAAAAAGTATCGGATGATGAAGCAGCCTATATTGCGATGCACTTTGGAGGCTGGATTGATAAAGAAGGCGTAAGGGTGGAAGCCCGCAAAAAAGCGGCTGTGGTGTGTGCCAGCGGAATCGGCATGCAATAAAACGCAAGGCTAGTCAGCAAAAGCGGGAATTTCGCGGGTGTATATTTATGCATGTCATATTTGCGCGGTGAACCTGAAAAAAATACCATAAAC
>NZ_CAXQGS010000078.1:0-32471 GCF_964223445.1 Cytobacillus sp. | reverse complement strand
GTGCCAAATCAGGTACGGTCCGCTTTGTCGAGGGACGCCATAGTTTAAAGAAAAAGCCAAATCTTGTTATTAAATAATTTCCATAAAAGATAGATAGAAAATGAGAGCTGGCCATCTGTGCCAGCCTGCTCATTTTCATTTCCTTCCTTCTATATTTTCCATATCAAATTTAGTTATTGATTAATTTTCATATTAAGGGGTAAAATAGAGATTGTTTTTTAAATGGCTCCAGCGTCTAACCCCTCGAGGGTCGGGCAGGGCGCTTGCGCTTTTCGAAGAAGAGGATACCTCTAATATCAACTGAAAAACGGACAATAAACCGTTCCATTCCTCGAAACCTTTAATTAAGAACATAATGATAGATTCTTCAGCTATTTTCAGTGCCTCAAAGTATCTTTCCCTTTCCTTTCATATACCGTTCAATATTTATACAGCTGCATATGAAGGAAATGATTGAAAATTTCAAAAGTGTGGTGTAAAAATGGGTTTAAACATTTCAAGTTTAGAAAATATGAAGCTGAAAGAGCTTTATGAACTTGCCCGTGAATATAAAGTTTCTTACTACAGCAAGTTATCGAAAAAAGAATTGATTTTTGCCATCCTAAAAGCAAGAGCAGAGCAGGAAGGCTACTTTTTCATGGAAGGTGTCCTGGAGATCATTCAGTCAGAAGGATTCGGCTTCCTTCGTCCAATCAACTATTCACCAAGCTCTGAGGATATTTATATTTCTGCTTCCCAGATCCGCCGTTTTGACTTAAGAAACGGAGATAAGGTTTCAGGAAAGGTCCGTCCTCCAAAAGAAAATGAGCGTTACTTTGGTCTTCTGCAAGTAGAAGCCGTGAATGGCGATGATCCGGAATCAGCAAAAGAGCGCGTTCACTTCCCTGGTCTGACGCCTTTATATCCAAACCGCCATATGAAATTGGAAACAGGTACAAGACAGCTGTCTACAAGAATTATGGACCTGCTTGCACCGGTTGGATTCGGGCAGCGCGGTCTGATTGTTGCTCCTCCTAAAGCAGGTAAGACCATGCTTTTAAAAGAAATTGCCAATAGCATTACAACCAACCACCCGGAAGCGGAACTGATCGTGCTATTGATTGACGAGCGCCCGGAAGAGGTAACAGACATCGAGCGTTCAGTTGCAGGCGATGTGGTCAGCTCAACATTTGATGAAGTGCCTGAAAACCACATTAAAGTGGCCGAGCTGGTTCTTGAACGAGCTATGCGCCTCGTTGAGCACAAGCGTGATGTTGTTATTTTGATGGACAGCATTACAAGACTGGCAAGAGCTTATAACCTGGTTATTCCTCCAAGCGGAAGAACACTCTCCGGCGGTATTGATCCGGCTGCATTCCACCGTCCAAAGCGTTTCTTCGGTGCAGCCCGCAACATTGAAGAGGGCGGAAGCTTAACGATTCTGGCAACTGCACTCGTTGACACGGGCTCACGCATGGATGACGTGATTTACGAAGAATTCAAGGGGACAGGCAATATGGAACTGCACCTTGACCGCTCCTTGGCTGAAAGAAGAATCTTCCCGGCCATCGACATCCGCCGTTCCGGAACGCGCAAAGAAGAACTTCTTATACAGAAAGATCACCTGGACAAGCTGTGGGCCATCCGCAAATCCATGTCTGATTCACCGGATTTCGCCGAAAAACTGCTTCGCAAGCTAAGACAGACAAAATCGAACGAAGAGTTTTTTGCCAATTTGGCTGAAGAAATGAAGGCTAAGCGCTCGCAGTAAGACCTCATTTGGAAAATCCAGGATGCTGAATTCGCTTATTGCAAAAAACACTTTGACTTGTTATAATGATGACAGTGTGTTTTTGAAGTTTACGGCAATTCATGATTGCCCGTAATATATAACTCTGTTTCGAATGATTCAGGGCGGAAGGAGATGAAAAGAATGAAATCAGGAATTCATCCTAACTATAAAAAAGCAATGGTGAAATGTGCTTGCGGTAACGAGTTCGAAACCGGTTCTGTTCAAGAAGAGATCCGCGTTGAAACTTGCTCTGAGTGCCACCCATTCTATACTGGACGTCAAAAATTCGCTGAAGCTGGCGGACGTGTTGACCGTTTCAATAAGAAATACGGCATTAAGTCAGAACAAAAATAATAAACAACAAAAACAGGCAAGTTAACTATCTTGCCTGTTTTTTATTGCGAAATAACCCTTATTGGATATGAAGAACTGTTTTGAGTGGACCTTTTTGCTTTGAAAAAAGCGCGAGTATAATTAAGATTAACAGCTCGACCCTTTCTTCATAAAATAATGATAACAAGCCATTCTATTAGTTAGAACGAGGAAGGAGAGGCCGTTCATGTACGTTGTGAATCATCACGGATGGGTGGAAGTCATTTGCGGCAGCATGTTCTCCGGCAAATCAGAAGAACTGATTCGCCGTGTGCGCAGAGCTCAGTTTGCCAAACAGCAAATTGCTGTATTTAAGCCGCAGATCGATAACCGATACAGTGATGAAGCTGTCGTTTCACATAATGGAACTTCGGTCATAGCTAGACCCATTTCCCAGTCTACCGATATTTTTAAATACATTACAGCTGATATTGATTTGATTGCCATTGATGAAGTGCAATTTTTTGATGATGAAATTGTAAAAGTCATTCAGCACCTGGCTGACAGCGGACATCGTGTCATCGCTGCCGGACTTGACCAGGACTTCCGCGGAGAGCCGTTTGGCCAAATGCCTGCCATCATGTCGATAGCAGAAATGGTTACAAAGCTTCAAGCTGTCTGTGCCGTTTGCGGTTCACCTGCAAGCCGTACACAGCGCCTGATCAATGGGAAGCCAGCTTCGTATGATGACCCGGTTATTTTAGTCGGCGCATCTGAAGCATATGAACCGCGCTGCCGCCATCACCATGAAGTTCCCAAATCGCCAAATGTTCTGGATAAACAAAAAACAACTGAGTTTTTATCATAATTTTATACGAAGCGATCTCTCTGCCCTGGCGTGTTCCGGGCAGTTTTTTTATGGCCCAGAAAACGGAAAAATGAAGGCGAAATTAAAAATTTCAGCATGAATGCCTCATGTAGCCGAAAGTGGGAGGAGAGCAGAAAAAAGGTCGTCATGAGCGGCTCAGGAAGCCGAAAAAAAGAAGCAAAGCAGTGAGAAGGTCGCCATAAAATGCTCGCTCCAGCTCTGCCTAATATTGGACTGCACATTCCTCCTTATAGCGGACATGCTATAAAAAGGATGTGCAGTAATGAAAAAATTTAGTGTTTTCCTTTTGATGCTCGCATTTCTGGCTGGCTGTGCCAACAATCAGGCAACCGAGAGTGAGTATGACCATGAGACCCAGGATGGAGTTTCATTTATAAATAATGATCTGGACCGCACCGAGGACAATGACACATTGGACCGGACGATGAGCGGTGAGCAGAACCCGAACTTTATCAATTTTGACGGCAAACGCCTGGATAATCAGGATGATATCAACCAGGCCCGCAGGGTGATTGCTGCTCACAATGGGTATCGCCCGGGAGCAGTTTGGGTAAATGGAGAGGATATGTGGGTGACTGCATACCGAAAAGGCAATATGACTCATCAGGAAAAGATTGATTCACAGGCACAATTGCATAAAGATCTCATTAAAGCTCTTCCGACTTATCACATTGAAGTAAAGGTTCAGGAAGACCGCACGTAAAAAATGCCCTGCTTACCCAGGGTATTTTTTTACGCAGCCTTTCTTTTTAATATGACTTTGTTCGAGGTTACATAACTGTGAAGCACCATGCCTACGATCACAAGTGCCATACCTGTAAAAGAAATTCCAGACGGCAAAGGGCTTGACAGCAGCAGCACTTCACCAAGAACAGCAAAAAGGACCTCGAGAGATTGTGTTGCTTCCACTGCCCCCAGCTTTTGCATATTGCCGCGGACGAGGTCAGTGGCTGCAAAAAACAGTACCGTGGCAAAGACGCCGGAAAATAGGGCGACTAAACCGGACTGAGTGACCTGGCCAAAACTGGGTACTCCGCTTGTTGCCAGGGCGGCTGCAGAAAGAACGACCCAGAAAGGAAGACTGGCAATCGTCATTCCGAGCACGCGCTGGTAGGCATCCAGCCGATTTTCACACACATCCATCATTTTACGGTTGCCTAATGGATAGGCAAAAGATGCGATAACTAAAGGAATGATCACAAGCATCGTATCACGAAATGAAATGGAGGAGGCATGCTCGACTTGCATCACAGCAACTCCAAGAAGAATGATCAGGCTCATCATGAGACCGCGAAATGGCACTTTTCCTCTAACCTTAACAGTTCCATTTCCAGTTTGATATGCAACAAAAAAAAGCGGTGCAAGCAGGGAGCCGGAGATAATCGTAATCTGCCAGGTTCCGGCAATCAGCCAGCCGGGACCATAGGCTGCTGCAAAACATAACGGGGCATAAAATAAACCGAAGCCAACAAAGCTCCATAACAGCCATTGCCCGGGAGTTTTTTTCATCTCAGTAAATAATGGCCGCAAATTCCCTCTGAATGCTACAATGGCACCCAAAAGAGGAATCATGAAAAAATAGCGGAGCGATGCGCTCCATAGCCAGCTTCCTCCATCCATTTCCATTGCGCGGTTTAATACAAATGTGAAAGCAAAAAAGAAGGCGGAACAAACGCCTAATAGAATAGCCTTCATGCCAGTTCACCTCATTTCCCTGTTAAAAGCCCGCCAAGGCTCAGCCAGTTTTCCTCCACCAGGCTGGATGCCAGCTGCTCCTGGCCATGCCTGCTCGCTTCCATAATTTTTTTGTGCTGCTCTACAGATTTCAGCCCATTCAAAGATCCGAATTGAGCAATTTCCAGACGCTGAATTTTGGGCATAATTCTCTTTAATGCTGAGATAATTTCGGGATTATCTGCTGCAGAAAGATAAACCTCGTGGAAGGCCTCATCTGCTTTTACTGCACTAAGAATATCCTGTTTTTTCATGGCGGCCTCCAGATTATTATTGGCTGCCTCAAGCCTTGCAAAATCACTCGGCACTAAGCGGGGAACGCCAAGCCTGGCACCTAAAGCATGCAGGGAAGCTGCCACAGGGAAGGCATGGCTGGCACCATCTTCATTTAGAGGTGTGACCCGGGTTGATGAACCGGGCGTTGATACAACGAGCCCTTCATCCTCCAGCCGCTTTAAGGCTTCCCGGACAGGAGTGCGGCTGATCCCAAAGTCTTCTGCAAGCTCCTTATCATGAAGGCGCGAACCCGGTTCAAAATCAAGCTGGATAATATTTTTCTTAAGTGTTTCGTATACTTCATCTCTAAGGGACAAACGTTTAATTGGAGTGATATTTTTATTCTTCATAAAACCAATATATCGGATATCACAGTAACCTGCAATGATTTTTCAGAAAATTTATTAACAGGGAAGAAGTCATCCTTATTCCCGAATGGTTTTGACTGCAACTACCACCTATACTATAATTAGAATGTTATGGAGTTGCGGCTTTTTTAATAAAATAAAACTATACCCCGCTGTGACAATATCCGGCGGTTATTGGATAAAAAATTGAGGTGAATGGCTGTGTTTGATCGTCTTCAATCTGTCGAGGACCGTTATGAAAGATTAAATGAGCTTTTGAGCGATCCGGAAATTGTCAATGATCCGAAAAAGCTTCGCGAATATTCAAAAGAACAGTCTGGTATTCAGGAAACTGTTGACACATACCGCGAATATAAAGAAGTGAAAGAGCAGTATCAGGATGCGCGTGCCATGCTTGAAGAGAAACTTGATGCCGAAATGCGCGAAATGGTAAAAGAAGAATTGGCCGAGCTTGAGGAAAGAAAAGAGGATCTGGAAGCACGTCTGAAAATCCTCCTCATTCCTAAAGATCCTAATGATGATAAAAACGTTATTATGGAAATCCGAGGTGCAGCCGGCGGTGATGAAGCTGCCTTATTTGCAGGTGACTTATACCGTATGTACAGCCGCTATGCCGAGACGCAGGGCTGGAAGATCGATGTCATTGAGGCAAGCTCTACGGGCGTTGGCGGCTATAAGGAAATCATCTTTATGATTAACGGAAATGGCGCTTATTCCAAGCTTAAGTTTGAAAATGGCGCACACCGTGTTCAGCGTGTACCGGAAACTGAATCCGGCGGGCGCATCCACACTTCAACTGCAACAGTTGCGGTTCTTCCTGAAGCGGAAGAAGTGGAAATCGACATTCATGAAAAAGATATCCGTGTGGATACATTTGCTTCAAGCGGACCGGGCGGACAGAGTGTTAACACGACGATGTCAGCTGTTCGTTTGACTCACTTGCCGACAGGTACGGTTGTTTCCTGCCAGGATGAAAAGTCACAAATCAAAAATAAGGAAAAAGCGATGAAGGTTCTTCGTGCCCGTGTTTATGATAAGTTCCAGCAGGAAGCACAGGCGGAATATGACCAGCAGCGTAAATCAGCAGTTGGTACCGGAGACCGCTCTGAGCGCATCCGTACGTACAACTTCCCGCAAAACCGTGTCACCGATCACCGTATCGGCCTGACAATCCAAAAGCTTGATCAGATCCTTCAAGGAAAGCTCGATGAAGTTATTGACGCTCTGATCGTTGAAGAGCAATCTGCGAAGCTGGACAGTGCATCCAATGAGTAATCCAACTATGAAAGTATATGAAGCCCTCAACTGGGCTTCTTCTTTTTTAAAGAAGTCAAACCGTGATGAGAATGCCGGTGAGCTGTTATTGCAGCATTTTATGAAGATGAGCAGGGCAGGCTTTTTGTCTAATTTACGCGAAGATTTGCATCCGGAGGTCCTGGATGAATTCCAGAAGGCAGTGCACGCACACGCAGCGGGCCAGCCTGTTCAGTATATAATCGGCACTGAAGAATTCTACGGGCGCACCTTCCATGTGAATGAAGATGTCCTTATTCCAAGGCCAGAAACGGAAGAACTCGTTTATAATGCTCTTAAGAAGATAAACAAGCTGTTCGGCTCTGTGAACGGGCTTGAAATGGCAGACATCGGTACCGGCAGCGGAGCGATTGCCGTTACGATGAAGCTCGAGAAGCCGGAATTAAATGTCACGGCCACAGATATCTACAGGCCGACCCTTGAGCTGGCTGAGAAAAATGCAGAACAGAATGGCGCGGTAATCGATTTTTTTCAGGGGGACCTTCTACAGCCCCTTATTTCGAAAGGGAAGAAATTTGATATCATACTATCCAATCCTCCATATATACCGGAAAGGGATATCGAGTGGATGTCGGATATAGTCACAGAACACGAACCGCACCGTGCCCTCTTTGCAGGGGAAGATGGACTGGATCTGTACAAGCGCTTTATGGAGGAACTGCCAGCTGTCATCAAAGACCGTGCCCTCATCGGCTTCGAGGTAGGTGCCGGCCAAAGTGAAGCAGTATCTGCACTTCTGAAGCAGGTTTTCCCTCAGGCAAATATTGAAACAGTCTATGACATTAACGGCAAAGACCGGATGGTTTTTGCAAAAATAGAGTAACACAGCCGCCGGAATGGCGGTTATTTTAGGTGAGAGGGACTGCATCAGAATCCTATAAAAAAATTTAATTTTAATAGTTTAAGATTCTGGCATCCTGTCCACACTGTGGATAGTGAAGGGATGGTGCCGGAAATGATGAATACAAAAACGATAGTGAAATTATATGTACTGATTTTATCCTTAGGAACCATTTTAAGTTTATATATACCGCAAACAGAAGTCACAGCTGATGAGCCAATGGTAATACCAAGCGAGGCAATAAGGCTGCGCATTCTGGCCAACAGCGATAATGAAGAAGACCAGGCGATTAAAAGGAAAGTTAGGGATGCAGTAAATGCAGAAATCACTGAGTGGGTGGCAGAGTTAACTTCAATCGAAGATGCCCGTGAACTGATCCAGTCCAGATTGCCTGAGATCCAAAAGATTGCCGAAGAAGTAGTAGCTGATGAAGGGTCTGATCAGAAAGTAAATGCCGACTTTGGAAAAGTCAGCTTCCCGACGAAGTTATATGGACAGTTCTTATACCCGGCAGGCGAATACGAAGCGATCTTGATCACTCTTGGCGAAGGAAAAGGGGCAAACTGGTGGTGTGTGCTTTTCCCTCCTCTTTGCTTCCTTGATTTCTCAAACGGTGTGGCTGTAAGCGAAGGCTTTGAAGAAGAAGAAAAGAAAGGGGAAGTAAAGGCAGAAGAAATTGCTGCTGACACTGATTCCGAAAAAGAAACCCCTCCCGTTTATACAGAGGAAGATGAAGAACCTGTAGAAGTAAAATTCTTTTTAGCTGAAATATGGGAGAAAATCTTCGGTTAGGCCTTGCTGCAGAGCAAGGTCTCTCTTTTTTAGAATCACTTTAAAAACTGGAAATCAAATTACATTTAAGACAAGCATATAACATCTTCTTTTCATGCGTTTGATTCTACTAAAAACGGATATTTAAAGTAGTGTAACAACAAAACATAAACAAAAAGGAGATGAAAGATAATGGCTAAAAACAACAATAATAACAACGATAAAATGTCTCGTGAGGAAAGAGGGCGCATGGGCGGAGAAGCAACAAGCCGCAATCATGATAAGGACTTCTATCAGGAAATTGGACAAAAGGGCGGAGAAGCTACCAGCCAAAACCATGACAAGGAATTCTATCAGGAAATAGGCCAAAAAGGCGGAGAAGCGACAGCGGAAAATCATGATAGTGAATTCTATCAGGAAATAGGCCAAAAAGGCGGAGAAGCAACTGCTGAAAATCATGACAAGGAATTCTATCAGGAAATTGGACGCAAAGGCGGAGAAGCAACTAGTGAAAACCATGACCGCGATTTCTACGAAGAAATCGGCCGAAAAGGCGGCAACTCGAACGACTAAACCTGCCGCAGAAAAATTGTATATGATAGTAATATAAACACGGCAGCGGAATTCAGACAGCTGCCGTGTTTTATTTTACAGTAGTCATTCGTTCTCTCACATCCTGAAATATTTTTCAAATCTAGTTCTACTTTTTCTATTTTTTCATATTCATAGAGTGACAATAAGAAAATGGGGTGAAGAAATGGAAACAGGTGTAGTGAGATGTGCTGATGCTTCAGATGTGGAGAATCTGGCATCTTTTCTGGAATCGGCAAACTTAAGTACGGATGGGATAAGGGAAGCAATCGAATATTTTTTAATTATGGAGAATGATTCTGGGGATATTAAAGCTACCCTGGGAATTGAACCCCATGGGAAGAATGGACTTTTAAGGTCCCTTGTAATAACATCCTCAGCATCTGAAAAAGATCTATTTATTTTGTTTGAGCAAATATTAATGCTGGCAAGAGATCGGGGCATGGAGTCCTTGTATCTAGCATCGAATAAAAGAAACTCGCTGGCATTTTTCAGCCTGCTTGGCTTTAAACAGGAAGAAACAGCGCGATTGCCGGAAGTCTTATTCGAGTCGGAGCATGTTAAACATATCCTGACTGTGGATAACTCTTTCTTTTTGAAATTATCCATGTGAATTGTGGGTATCTTGCCAAAGTTATGCACAAATCGCTCTTATTTATACACAATTTGTGGATAAGACTTGAGTTATCCAGCTTCTTCTACTATACTTTCCAAAGGAATGTTCAAAAAAATGTCGAAAACAAAGGAATTTTGACAGCAAAAAAACATTTTTTGTGAAGGTGGATAACAATGATTACAAAAAGATGGTCGGTGGATAACAGTGTGGATAAAGAAGATAGTTATTCACAGTTTTCACAGGCTGCCGATCTGTTAAAAAATAATGAAGTGGTCGCTTTTCCAACAGAAACCGTATATGGTTTAGGCGGGAATGCGGAAAATGATGAAGCGGTCAGAAAAATATTTGAGGCAAAAGGACGTCCGAGTGATAATCCCCTGATTATTCACATTGCTGATAAAGCACAGCTGGACGCGTTTGTAACCGAAATTCCGCAAAATGCGCAGGCGCTCATGGATCAATTTTGGCCGGGACCGCTTACGCTCATTTTTAATCATAAGGAAGGTGTTCTTTCCCATTATGCAACGGCAGACTTATCCACTGTTGCTGTGCGGATGCCTGATCATCCAGTAGCCCTGGAGCTGCTGGAGAAAGCAGGATTGCCAATTGCCGCTCCTAGTGCCAACCGATCGGGAAGGCCCAGTCCGACAACGGCTGACCATGTTTGGGAAGACCTCAATGGTAGAATTGCAGGTTTAGTGGACGGGGGTCCGACAGGTGTTGGTGTGGAATCCACTGTATTGGATTGTACGGGTGAAGTGCCGGTCATCTTAAGGCCAGGCGGCATTACCAGAGAACAGCTGGAAGAGGTTGTAGGCAAGGTCAGCGTGGATCCTGCATTAGCGGATGAAAGCCAGGCGCCGAAATCTCCCGGCATGAAATACCGGCACTATGCACCGGATGCACCTCTTTATTTAGTAGAAGGAACAAGAGAAGACATCCAGCATTTTGTTGAGGATAAAAAGCAGGAAGGCCTTTCGGTGGGAGTCCTGACGACATCAGAAAACCTGGAATTTTATCATGCTGATTTTATCTATGCCTGCGGGCAGCGGGAAAAGCTTGAGACAGTGGCCAGCTCTCTCTATGAAGCATTAAGATACTTCAACACAACAGATGCTGATATTATTTTCTGTGAGATGTTCCCGGGTGAAGGCGTCGGGCATGCAATCATGAACCGCCTGATGAAAGCAGCAGGGCACAGGGTTATTAGCAGATAGATAAAGAAACCGTTTCGTCATGAGGCGGTTTTTTGTTTTGGGAAAAGGCAATGGCATTCTAAAACCTCACGGACGTGCATATGCTGAATTAGCAAGTCCAAGGAGGCGGAAAAATGTCTGCAATGATCGGGGAAATATTAACACTGGCTCTAATGGCATTTGCATTAGGGATGGATGCCTTTTCGGTGGGTCTTGGTATGGGGATGTACAAACTCCGCCTCAGACAAATAGCTAAAATCGGCATCACCATTGGCCTTTTCCATGTATGGATGCCATTATTGGGAATGATAGCAGGCAGATTTCTTTCAAATACATTCGGAGCCATAGCCGGTTATGCAGGCGGGGGACTGCTCCTTTTATTAGGTGTGCAGATGATTTGGTCAAGCTTCAGGGAGGATGAAGACAGCTTAATCACGCCAGTGGGCTTAGGGCTGCTGATCTTTGCATTGAGCGTCAGCCTTGATAGTTTTTCAGTAGGCCTCAGCCTGGGAATCTACGGAGCCAAAACATTACTTGTGCTCGTGTTCTTCGGAGCAGGGGCGGCCATCCTCACATGGGCCGGCCTCCTCACCGGCAGAAAAGTCCAAAGCTGGATCGGCTCCTACAGCGAGGCTCTCGGCGGTGCCATCCTCCTTGCTTTTGGGGTAAAACTGTTATTTTTATAGAGGTTAGCGTGTGTTTAAATGTTAATATTTTGTGAAAAATGGAAAGGGTGCGGGTCGCCCTTTTTCTTTTTTTTGCACAGGAGCTATAGGTGTTATGGGAAATTTGACTTATAATGTAAGAAAAGTGCAAACTGTCATTTTGAATAAAGTTTTATGGTTATAGACCGATATATAAGGAGGGAGTTTCTCTGTGACAAAAGTATTGTTTGTATGTACAGGAAATACTTGCAGAAGCCCTATGGCAGAAGCCATTTTAAAAAGCAAATCGCTCCCGGGTGTAGAAGTGAAATCGGCTGGAGTATTTGCGGCAGAAGGCAGCGGGGCGTCCACGAATACAAAGAGTGTGCTGGAGGAGCATGGGATTCCGCTTCAGCATCAGTCTTCCAGCATGAATGAAGGTTTAATTGACTGGGCGACCTATATTTTAACAATGACAGCCGGCCACAAAAATACCGTTCTGTCCATGTTTCCTGACGCAGTGGGTAAAACCTTCACACTAAAAGAGTTTGCCGGAGCGCCTGGAGATATTATCGATCCATATGGGGGGCCGGTTGAGATATATAGAAATACATTTAAAGATCTGACAGAAGCGATTGAACAAATTTTGGATCGCATACAGAGACCAGATTAATCAGGGGGGCAACATGATGGGGGAGAAAAAGGGCTATAAGTTTGGCCTTAGGAAAAAGCTCGTATTATTTATCACATCGCTGGCTATCATTACATACACAACAAGTGCTGTATTTCTTTACTTTATATTTCCTGGCATAGAAGAGATGCTTCCATTTGGAGAGGGTGTTTTTACTATTTTAACCTTAGGAATGGGTATTTTTTGGTCAGGTGTTCTTGCCTTTTTTGCTGCAGGTTTCATTATCAAACCTTTACAGAAACTTGAAAAAACGGCACTCATGGCTGCCAATGGCGATATCGGCCAGGACGCAGAACTTTCCAGGTCGGATGATGAAATCCGTTCATTGGGTATTGCATTCAACCATATGCTTTTCAATTTAAGGGATATGGTTCATAAAATTGACGAGAACTTTAGAGAAACGAATGAAAAAGTCATTGCGATGTCTTCCGAATCTTCGGCAGCTGCAGAGCAGGCAGATGCGATTGCCAGAACCATCAGCGAGATTTCCCAGGGAGCAGATAGTTCTGCGGTTTCCATTCAATCAACAGCTGAATCCATGGAAGATGTCCTGCGAATTGCTCAGGAGGTACAGGATACAGCAAAAGCATCACAAAATGTTTCCGGCGAAATGGTTAAGGACCTGATGGAATCAAAGAAAGTGATCCATTCACTTATTTCAGGTATAGACAAACTGGCCCACGATAATGAGGAATCACTGCAGACAGTGAAGCGCCTAGAGCAAAATGCTGTGAAAGTGGAGCAGATTATTCAGCTTGTCGGTGACATTGCAGCACAGACCAACCTCCTTGCTTTAAATGCTTCCATTGAAGCAGCGCGTGCCGGGGACCATGGCAAAGGATTTGCGGTAGTCGCTGAGGAAGTCCGTAAACTTGCAGATGAAAGTGCACAGGCAGTCCAGGGCATCTCAGAACTGATAAAAAACATTCAGGAAGAGGTCCGCAATGTTGTCACGCAAATCTCATATCAAGTGGAGACTGCTAATAATGAAGTGATAAAAGGGACGAAAACAAATGAAGTGATTGAGGAAATGGCGAAAGTGGTCAATGAAATGGCTGCATCCGTTTCTGCCATATCAGGCCTGGTTGATAACCAAATGGAGGGAATACAGCTAACATCCACACAATCCCAGGAGGTTGCTGCAATTGCTGAAGAAACATCAGCAGGCGCACAGGAGGTTTCAGCAGCCACCCAGCACCAGACCGCTGTGATTGGCAATGTGGAAAAACTGGCCATCGATCTTAAAGAACAGGCAGAAAAATTAAAAAGCACAATTACTAAATTTAAACTATAAACGATTGTTGAGGGAGCCCAAAATGCAGCTCCCTTTCTTTATATTTTCAAGGTTTTGTGTCAAAATAAAAGCATAATGTCAAAAATAAGCGGGCTTCAAACAGGAGGGTTTCATAATGAAAATTGCAATTGCATCAGACCATGGCGGACTTAATCTCCGCGAAGAAATCAAAAGCCTAATGGATGAAATGAACATTGAGTATGAGGATTTCGGCTGTGAATGCGAAACTTCAGTAGATTATCCGGATTATGCATTGCCTGTTGCTGAAAAGGTAGCGAATGGCGAATTCGACAAAGGCATTCTGATCTGCGGGACTGGGATTGGCATGAGCATCTCTGCCAACAAAGTGAAGGGAATCCGCTGTGCGCTTGTGCATGATGTATTCAGTGCCAAAGCAACCCGTGAACATAATGACAGCAACATCCTTGCTATGGGTGAACGAGTGATTGGCCCTGGCCTCGCTCGTGAAATTGCAAAAGTATGGCTTTCAACAGATTTTGAAGGCGGCCGGCATGAAAACCGTGTAGGAAAGATTACTGCTTACGAAACGAAGTAAAGTGAAACTTCAATCAGCGTGGGGGTATTCCCACGCTGATTGTTAGTTGAACCAATCGGGCCTTTACGGGCAGTTTGAATCCCGCTTATCCTCCTTCGACTTTTTTGAGCTATAAAGGGGGAGTCTTACTGCCGTTTAGACTGCGGTGAATCTTCAGAATGGGTTAACATTTTGATTGAACAATGGAAAAAAGAGCTGGATACAATCATTCGTGAATTTAGTGAACAAGTTCCTTTAAGTGAAAAGCATATTCTTGTAGTGGGCTGCAGCACAAGTGAAGTAGCCGGGAAAAGAATCGGCACAGCCGGAACGGAACAAGTGGCTGAAATGATTTTTGAGCGTCTGGACAAGCTTTGCCAGAATACCGGGGCTGCGCTGGCCTTTCAATGCTGCGAACATTTGAACAGGGCACTCGTAGTAGAGCGTTCCGTTGCCGAGGTAAAAAACCTGGATGAAGTGACCGTCATCCCTCACCGCACGGCCGGCGGCGCGATGGCAGCATATGCCTATGAACACTTCAAAGATCCCGTCATGGTGGAGTTTATCAAGGCAGATGCCGGCATCGATATCGGCGACACACTGATTGGCATGCATCTGAAGCATGTAGCCGTTCCGATCAGGACCTCACAAAAATCAGTCGGCGAGGCCCACGTCACCATGGCCAAAACCAGGCCGAAACTGATCGGAGGAGCACGGGCGATCTATGAACGAAACTCTGATAATACATCATGCAGGTAATGATAGGTCAAGTATAGCGAATCAGTTTTGCAGAAAAACTTTGATAATAATTTGTCCATTAGCTGTCCCAATTGCCTAGCAATTGGGGCTTTATTCATTCCTATTAAATACTCAATTTCTTGTTCAGTTTCGTCACACCAGCCACCTATTCGGAGAGCAAAAGGTGATTTCCTGTACCACGAGTCCGAACCCGAAGCTGATTCGGACAGGATAAGCGGAAATCCTAGGGGATAAGTCCGAAGTTGAAGCTGATTCGGACAGGATAAGCAAAAATCCTAGGGGACGAGTCCGAAGTTGAAGCTGATTCGGACAGGGTAAGCGGAAATCTAAGGGAACGAGTCCGAAGTTGAAGCTGATTCGGACAGGATAAGCGGAAAACCAAGGGAACGAGTCCGAAGTTGAAGCTGATTCTGACAGGATAAGCAGAAATCCGAAGGAACGAGTCCGAAGTTGAAGCACATTCGGACAGGAAAAGCGGAAATCAGAGGGAACGAGTATATTGACAGGCGCCTGCCCCATTTTAACTAAAAATGGTATAGGTGCCTGTCACTTTTTTTATGGAACGTGTAACATTCAGGAAGGAAGAACGTGTATAAAGTGCAGCATTTATTAAGAAAGGGGGGAGAAACCGTTGAAAGAAAACAGGCGGGATAGGCTGGATGATTTATATCGGCATTATGCCAGACCGCTTTATTACTTTTTATATAAGATGTCAGGCTCCAAAGAAACAGCGGAGGATTTAACTCAGGAAACATTCATTAAGGCAACGGTTTCTCTCTCTTTCTATAAGCAGGAAGATGTAAGGGCATGGCTATTCAAAGTAGCAAGGAACGCCTATTTGGATGAATGGAGGAAACGGCAGAGGAGAAATAAGATTCCTTTTGCCAGCTATTTATTTTCCAGAGATGAAATGATAAGTCCATATGGGCTGCCGGAGGATGAAGCATTAAATAAGGAATCGAAGGAAAAAGTGGCAGATCTTATGAGCTGCCTGCCGGAACAGTACCGGTCCATTTTATATTTAAGAGAATTTGAGTCTTTTAGCTATAGTGAAATCCAGGAGGCGCTGGATCTATCGGAAAATCAAGTAAAGGTGACACTGCATCGGGCCCGGAAAAAGCTGACACAGCTCGCCGATGAACAATGGAGGGAAAAACATGACTGACTGGAACAAAGACCGCGAAAAGAAAATCATGGCTAGATACCGTTTCACCTTAACTTTCAGAGTAATAAGGGTCATTGCTGCCTGTTTGCTGTTGTTCTGGGTATATATGATGGCCGTGAATATAATATCCGATGCCGCCAATAGTGAAAAGAAGCATGTTTTTTACAGCAAGGTAGCTCTTGATTGGAAGTATCCAAATCTATATGAGGATTTTGGCGGCTTTGTTAATAAAGAACTAACACCCTTTCTGACACAGAATATATCTTATCCGATTTCCCGCCAGATTGGCCGCGAATCTCAAACAATCGGGGAGGTTCACATTGAGAAAAGGCTGCTAAATTCGTATTCAACCTTAAAAATCCAGAAATATGAGCCGCAAAACGAAAACATTTACCGTTTCTCCCTGCCTGAAAATCCGAATAGCGGAAAAAAGCTATCAGCTGAAGGGAAACCAGGTGTCTGGGCTTCACTAGAAAAAATACACGAGGGGACTGTGGCAGAAATGGCATTTTCCACACAGTCATTTATGAAGCCGGAGGAGCTTCTGAACCTGTTAAAGCCCTATGACCTGGAAGTCCTTTGGATGCCGCTCTATACAGGGGAACTGAAGGAATTTCAGACGGGGTATGGCAGTGGTGGCAACTCAATCGAATTAACATCCATTTATGGTCTGACTGGGGGAAGGGAAGCAGGAGAAGATTATATGTCAGAGTCGAAATTGGCCCTTAATGATGAATTTATGGAAGAAAATAAAAAGTTGATGCTGAAACAGATGGAAACCCTGTTAAAAAATGAATCTCAAAGCTATTATGAAAACTTTTTAGGACTGGATCATCTGAAAGACCGTCATAAATATCTTCAAAAAAATGGCTTCACTGTCTATGGGGCAGTCGTTACCGGCCCGGTTAAAGAACTATTAAAGCTAAAAGAAGAAAAGCAAATCCGCGCTCCATACCTTGGCGAATTGGATTATTGGAACTGGGAATAAAAGGATGGTGACAGGCACCTATACCACTTCATTAAACTGGTATAGGTGCCTGTCACTTTTTCGGAAAACATGCTAAAATGAAAAAGAATTTTCACAAAAAGATCGATACATAAAAATGGAGAGCCTTTAAATAGCTTTCCTTTATTAAAAGTGTGTTGGAGAAAAGGGAGGATTCTTATGAAGCATTTAGCACAGCAGGATGAGCAGGTTTTCAAGTCGATTCAGGAAGAATTAGGACGCCAGAGATCAAAGATTGAATTAATCGCTTCTGAAAACTTTGTCAGTGAAGCGGTAATGGAAGCACAGGGTAGTGTTTTAACAAACAAGTATGCTGAAGGCTATCCAGGCAGACGCTATTATGGCGGATGTGAACATGTGGATGTAGTCGAAGATCTAGCCCGTGACCGTGCGAAAGAAATTTTCGGCGCGGAGCATGTGAACGTGCAGCCGCATTCAGGAGCACAGGCAAATATGGCTGTATACTTCACTGTCCTGGAGCAGGGAGACACTGTTCTTGGCATGAATTTATCCCATGGCGGACATTTAACTCACGGCAGCCCTGTAAACTTCAGCGGCGTGCAGTACAATTTCGTCGAATATGGAGTGGATAAAGAAACACATCGCATCAATTATGATGATGTGCTTGAAAAGGCCCGTCAGCATAAACCGAAACTAATTGTAGCGGGTGCAAGTGCGTATCCGCGTGAAATTGACTTCAAGCGTTTCCGGGAAATTGCCGATGAAGTCGGTGCCATGCTGATGGTTGATATGGCTCATATTGCAGGCCTTGTAGCTGCTGGGCTTCATCAGAATCCGGTTCCGTTCGCGGACTTTGTTACAACTACTACGCACAAGACATTGCGCGGACCGCGCGGCGGCATGATTCTCTGCAAAGAAGAATATGCAAAGAAAATTGATAAATCCATTTTCCCTGGAATCCAGGGCGGTCCTTTAATGCACGTTATTGCGGCAAAAGCGGTTGCCTTCGGCGAAGCGCTTCAGGAAGAATTCAAAACATATGCAGGCAATATTATTTCTAATGCCAAAAAGCTGGCTGAAGCATTGCAGGCTGAAGGAATCAATCTTGTATCTGCAGGCACAGACAACCACTTGCTTTTAGTTGACCTTCGTTCCCTGGGCTTAACAGGGAAGGTAGCTGAGAAAGTGCTTGATGAGGTCGGCATTACAGTCAACAAAAACACGATTCCTTTCGATCCGGAAAGCCCATTCGTGACAAGCGGCATCCGCATCGGTACAGCGGCCGTTACGTCCCGCGGATTTGGCGAAAAAGAAATGCAGGAAATTGCATCCATCATTGCCTTCACACTTAAAAATCATGAAGATGAAGGGAAGCTTCAAGAAGCGGCTCAGCGCGTCGAAGCCTTAACAGGCAGCTTTACTTTATATCCTGAATATTAATCAGTCAGCCGGCCACAGCAAGAGGCCGGCTTTTGTATGGTTATATAAGAAAATTTCGAACTTCGAGAACTGTCTGGCGCAAGCAGCCTGCCCCCTCGAGGTTACAAGCTTGTCTAGCTGGGGCTCCAAGGACTCTAGGTCTAAGCCCGTTTCCTTTCAAAAGGAAAAATGGCTTCTTACAGGAATCATCTTATGCTTGAGGACCGCAGGACAAGGAAGGCTTCGTCAGCATATCCTCGCACGAACAAAAGCGGCAGCTTTTGGGAGGATGCGGGTCATGCAGACGCTGCCACAGGACGTGACGCTCTTAGCCTGCGTTCCTTAGGTGAACGAGGCGCTTACGCTTTTCTTTTAAAAATGACTTTTCTTTAACAAAAGCGAATCATAGTTGCCGATGGAACTGTTTTTCTGTAAAATTAGACGAAGTGTGGTTCGACTAATCTGCATATTGAAAAGGAGAGATAATCATGGCAAAGGTTTACGTTTTTGACCATCCATTAATTCAGCATAAGCTTACATACATTCGTGAAAAAAGTACGGGAACAAAGGAATTTCGTGAGCTTGTCGATGAAGTGGCAACACTTATGGCATTCGAAATCACCCGTGATATGCCTTTAGAAGAAATTACAATAGAAACTCCAGTCAGCACGATGAAGTCCAGCGTACTGGCAGGTAAGAAGTTAGGAATTATCCCTATTCTGCGTGCAGGAATTGGAATGGTTGACGGCATCTTGAAGCTGATTCCAGCTGCAAAAGTGGGCCATATCGGTTTATACCGCGACCCGGAAACACTGCAGCCGGTTGAATACTATGCAAAACTTCCAAGTGATGTGGAAGAAAGAGATTTCATCGTGGTTGACCCAATGCTTGCAACTGGAGGTTCCGCAATTGAAGCCATCCACTCTCTTAAAAAGCGCGGCGGCAAAAACATTAAATTCATGTGCCTGATTGCTGCTCCTGAAGGGGTAGAAGCTGTACAGGAAGCTCACCCTGATGTTGACATCTATATCGCAGCATTAGACGAAAAATTGAACGAAAAAGGCTATATTGTTCCTGGTCTCGGCGATGCAGGCGACCGTTTATTCGGAACGAAATAATTTCAGCAGCAGGGAACGGACAAAAAGATTGAAAATATCATTTAAAAAAGGAAGGTGCTCCGAATGAATCGTCCAATTAAAGTTATGACGATTTTCGGAACAAGACCGGAAGCTATTAAAATGGCACCTCTTGTTCTTGAATTGGAAAAACGCCCTGATCAGTTTGAATCGATTGTCACCGTTACGGCACAGCATCGGGAAATGCTGGATCAGGTATTAAACATTTTTCAGGTCACACCTGATTATGACCTGAATATCATGAAAGACCGCCAGACCTTGGTGGATGTGACAACACGCGGACTTGAAGGCCTTGATAAGATCATGAAAGAAGTAAAGCCGGATATCGTGCTTGTTCATGGAGATACCACTACAACGTTTATTGCAAGCCTTGCCGCTTTCTATAACCAGATTGTAGTCGGTCATGTGGAAGCGGGACTGCGCACATGGAATAAATACTCTCCATTCCCTGAGGAAATGAACCGCCAGCTTACAGGCGTAATGGCAGATCTTCATTTCTCGCCAACATCTAAGTCAGCGGAAAACCTCTTAAATGAAAATAAAAAGAGCGAAAGTATTTTCATCACTGGAAATACGGCAATCGATGCCCTTAAAACAACTGTTAAAGACACGTATCATCATGAAGTCCTTGAGAAGATCGGCGAAGGCCGCCTTGTGCTTCTCACAGCACACCGCCGTGAAAACCTGGGCGAGCCGATGCGGAACATGTTCAAGGCTATTAAAAGGCTGGTTGAAGAACAGAAAGATATACAAGTTGTATATCCAGTTCATCTGAACCCGGCTGTGCGGGAAATTGCGTCAGAAATCCTTGGCAACGATAGCCGCATTCATTTGATTGAACCTCTTGACGTCATTGATTTCCATAACTTTGCTTCAAGAGCTCATCTGATACTGACAGATTCGGGCGGAGTCCAGGAAGAAGCTCCATCCCTTGGTGTGCCTGTACTTGTTCTCCGTGATACAACGGAAAGGCCTGAAGGAATCGAAGCCGGCACCCTAAAGCTTGCCGGCATTGAGGAACAGCCAATTTACGAACTGGCAACTGAACTTCTTACTGATCGGGCAGCTTATGAAAAAATGGCAAAAGCCGTAAATCCATATGGAGACGGAAATGCTTCCTGGAGAATTTGTGAAGCGATCCGCTACCATTTTCAACAGACGAATGATCGTCCGGAAGAATATAAACCGCAAAACTAAAAGAATGCACCTCTCTTAAAAGGAGGTGCATTTTTCTGTTCCTTTCTAAAAAGGGGAGGGGAGAAGAGTGTCAGAATACTAGAAAATAACGTGGTTGATATGTTGGTGGTTGGGTGGTTGATAATGAGCAGAGGAATTTTTATAGTATTAATCAATATTTATGTTAAAAGTCTCTTTCGCCTCAATGCTGGAAAAGTTATGATAGAGTATAGAAGAAATGGAAGTGAAATTCCCGCAGTATATAAGCGGTTAACGTGCTGATGGTTGTATAGCTATTTATAGAATGTTGATATATCGGTTTTTTAGTGTGTTAAATTGGTTTGGTCATGGTTGAAGAAATGAAGCAGAAATGACTTCATTGATTGACTATTCACCGCAAAAATGTTGATGGTGGTTTTGTTGGCGGTTAGGTGGTTGGACATGGGTAATGCCCAGCAACGGCTGGGTGATCGGCAAAGATACCAAGAAAGGTGCTGAGGACGTTGGCAAATCAGTATTTGACAATGAAGGAGCTCAAAGAAGCACTTCCGGACATACCTGAAAATAGCTTAAAGCGTTATTTGCAGGAGCATGCAGAATACATAAATTATCGGAAAGAACACAATCGCTATAAAATCCAGGCTTCCGAAATCGAAAAGCTTAAATTCATCCGGAAATTGTATTCAGATGGGTTAAAGAAAGAGGAAGTCACAGCAAAGCTTGAGGATGCAGGCATCCCAGTGATTATTACAGTGGAAGATGACGAAGAAAGCAGCACCACTTCACTGGTGAATGTGAATTCAGAACTGACAGATATGAAAAAGCTGGTCAGCTTTCTCGTTCAGCAAAATGAACAGTCCCGTCTAACCCAAAATAAAATCAGAGAACAAAACAAACAGCTGATACATGAGGTGCATGAGCTCAAACTCACAATTGAAGATTTAAGAAATGCCCATGCACAAGGCTATGAAAAAGAGAGCGAAAAAGTCACTTCCCTCTATGAAAAATTGATGGCGACACAAAAGTCTGTAGAAGAAGTAGCCGGTGCATTAGAAGCTGAAAAAAGCAAAAGCATCTGGCAGAAGATTTTTGGAAAGTAAAGGCAATCCCGAATTGCAAGATGTACGTTTAGACTGCTGTCTTCAGGGTATTGGCATAATGATTTTAAATACTCGGGAGGTCGAATAAATGAGAGCATTAGCCGTAGTAGAAGGAGCATTAATTGTCTGGATCATCATGCTGCTGGGTTCATTAATGAATACCTTCATGTCCGAAGGTTTTATCGCCCTGGTATTTAAACTGGCAGAAGGAAAAGGAATTCTGCTTACATTATTATTAATAGCCGCGACGCTAACGGATATGTGGAGAGATAAGAAGCGTGACCGGTTAATTCAAAAGGGGAAACTTGAACCGAATCAGCTATTTTAATACATAAAGGGAGTAAGCCATCATTTATTTGGTGGCTTATTTTTTTCGTGATAATCTAAAAGTACTATTTTCTGAAAATACTAAAAACTATATTGATAATCGATTGAAAGATAGATAATATTAATTATACAAAATATTGTATATTGGTTATAAAGGAGATGAAAATTTGAAAAGGTTAAAGATATTGTTAATAGTATTGGCATTAGCCTTAAGTTCTGCAGTATTTTCTGGAAATATGGTGAATGCCACCGAACGGTCCGGGCAGAAATTAAGTCATGCTGATCCGAAAAAGGCTGGCTTTGATCCTGTCAAATTAAAGGGTATTGATAGAGCAATTACGGAGGCTATTGAGGATGGTATTACACCCGGTGCAGTAATTCTTGTGGCAAAGGATGGAAAAATCGTCAAAGAGGAAGCATATGGATATGCACAAAAATACGATATGGGGGAATTACTCAGTAATCCCCGAAAAATGAAAAAGAGAACAATCTTCGATCTTGCTTCAGTTACGAAGGTGATGGGAACAACTCAGGGCATTATGAAACTGGTAAGTGACGGTGAACTTTCAGTCAATGACAAGGTATCTGAATATATACCTGAGTTTGCTCAGCGTGGAAAAGAAGATATTACAATAGCCGACTTGCTGACACACACCTCAGGATTGACTCCTTGGAAACCGACATACCTATATGCTGACAATTCGGAAGAGGTTCTGAGTTATATAAACCAGCTGCCCCTTGAATACCCGACTGGAACGGACAGAAGATATAGCGATTTTAGCTTTATGATGCTGGGTTTTTTAATTGAAGAGATAAGTGGACAAAAATTGGATAAATACTTAGAGGAAAATATATATAATCCCTTAAAAATGCATGATACGATGTTTACTCCTCCTGAACATTTCAAATATAAAATTGCAGCTACTTCCTGGGGGAATCAATATGAATATAAAATGATTGATGACCCTAATTTCGGGTACTATGTTGAAGAAAGCCCGGATATGTTTAAATACTGGAGAAATTACACACTAATTGGAGAAGTTAATGATGGGAATAGCTTCTATGGCAATAAAGGTATTGCAGGCCATGCTGGTTTATTTTCGACAGCAAGGGACCTTGCCGTATTGGGCCAGACCATGTTAAATGGCGGAACATATGGAAAAACCAAAATGTATGATAAAGAAGTGATTGATATCTTTACCTCTCCTCAGCGCTTTGGCCAGGGATATGGCTGGGAGCTGGATAAAAGCTGGTATATGGGAGATCACTATTCTGACATAGCCTTTGGCCATACTGGTTTTACTGGAACCCAGGTTATTATAGATCCAAAGGAAAACCTCCAGATTATCCTGCTTACGAACAAACAAAACAATGGTCCTTTACCAAGCGGATCATACCGAAGCACAGGCGCTCTTTCAAAAGAAGCAGCTAATATTGTTTATGAATCCTTGAACTAGCCGTTTATTTTATATCAATTTACGCATACATGGCACCTATTCAGCCCACCCTAAAACAAAAAGAGGGTGGGTTTTCTTATGAAAAAATTCTTGCTGATCTTAACATTCATATCCTTCTTTTGGAGTCAAAGTACTGTTTTGGCCCGGACACTTTCACACCCTCCTATTCCGGAAGAGTCACCTGATATAGAAAAAGTGGCTATCGTCGTTCTGAAAGATGCGAAGAACGAACAGGGGATTAAGAAAATGATAGATCAAAATCCTGATCTGCAAATTAGGCATACATTCAATCAGGCGTTGAACGGCTTTTCAGTTATAGGAAAGCAATCTGCATTGCAAAGCCTGCAAAAGATAGAGTCAGTATCTTCTGTTTCACCGGTTAATACCTATCATGTACATTCCGATGACAATATCAAGCTGATTGGCGGAATTAGTGCCAGAGGCTATTATGACAGAGATAATCACCGCCTCACAGGCAAGGGTGTGAAAGTGGGCGTAATCGATACCGGCATCGATTATAATCATCCAGACTTGCGAAGGAGCTATGGCGGCGGACATGATCTGGTGGATAATGATAAGGATCCGATGGAAACAAAAGCTGCAGGGGGACAAGGCACACTGCACGGCACTCACGTCGCAGGAATCATTGCGGCAAATGGCAGAATTCAAGGGGTTGCACCTGAAGCAACCATTATCGCCTACCGGGCTCTCGGACCAGGCGGCAGCGGAACAACAGAACAGGTGATAGCGGCCATCGAACAGGCAATAAAGGATAAAGTTGATGTGTTAAACCTTTCCTTGGGAAATAACGTAAACGGACCTGACCTTCCGATAAGCATGGCCCTTAATAAAGCAGTTGAAAAGGGAATAACGGCTGTCACTTCATCGGGTAATTCGGGCCCGAATATTTGGACGGTCGGATCACCGGGCACAGCGTCGAAGGCCATTTCTGTAGGAGCCTCTACACCGACAATGAAGGTGCCATTTTTGAGCATAGGCGGGCGGGAAATTCGTCTTGATTTGCTGCAGGGGTCAAAGGATTGGGAATTTGACCGATCCTATGAATTGGTCGATGGAGGACTCGGTCATCCTGAAGAATTGAAGAATGCCAAAGGGAAAATGGTATTAGTGGAACGAGGGGAACTAACGTTTACTGATAAGGCAGTCCATGCAATGGAAGCAGGAGCAGAGGGAATCATTATTTTTAATAATACAAAAGGCAGGTTCTTTGGCAATCTGGACAGTGGTGTTCCAATTCCGGTAGCGGCGTTATCAAAGGAAGAAGGAGAGGAGCTCAAGAAGAACATTAATGAAGGAAGACTCCTTGCCCGGACTAATATAATAGAAGAAAGGGATATCCTGGCTGACTTCAGTTCCCGTGGACCAGTTACATCAACATGGGAAATCAAGCCGGATGTTGTGGCACCTGGAGTCGCCATAAATAGCACCATTCCTGGCGGTTACCTGCCGCTGCAGGGGACTAGCATGGCCGCTCCGCATGTCGCAGGGGCCTGTGCCATCCTGAAACAGGCTCATCCCGAATGGGGGCCTGAACGGATTAAGGCAGTACTTATGAATACGGCTAAGCTTCTTATGAATACAGAAGGAAAAACATATAAAACTTATGAGCAGGGAGCAGGCAGAATCCAGCTTGATCAAGCGCTGAAAGCAGAAACGCTTGTCCTCCCGGCTTCACTGCAATTTGGGAAATTTCAGATCGCGGACAGGCTGCATGAACACAGCAGTTTTATAACGGTTGAAAATATAAGTGAAAAAACACAGACCTATTCCTTTTCCGTACCCTATAAAGACCAAGGCATCAATTGGGAAATGCCCATAGCGTTTCAACTTAACCCGGGTGAAAAGAAAAAGGCGGAAATCAAAATGTCTGCAGATCCTACTCTTTTAAAGAAAAAAATCCATGATGGGTACTTGCTGATGAAGGCAGGTGCCGAAACCATCAGGATTCCATATCTGTATGTGCTTGAGGAGCCGGATTATCCAAGGGTTATGGGATTCGGGCTGGGCAAAGGAGATAAGCCGGGCACGTATCGCTATGAAGTGTATCTTCCTGGCGGAGCAGAAGAGTTCGGAATTGCCTTGTTTGATTCGGAAAGCCTCCGGTTCATGGGGTTTTTGGACTGGAAAAGAAATGCTGGCAAAGGACAGCTGCTGCAGGAAATTCCTGCAAATAAGCTTCCGGGGCCAGGGCTGTACCTTGCAAAGGTATTTGCCAAAAAAGCCGGAAAGGAAGATTGGATTGAAACTTATCTCTTTGTGAGACCGGATGGGCAGCTTGGGGACCCGGAACCATTGGCTAATAACAAGAGCTGGCTAAGCAGGTGAGACCTAAGAATAAAGCGCTTTCTGGAGCGATGCAGAAACTCGCTCCTTTTTCAATAGAAATCCGAAATTTAAATGTGATAAATATGTGAACATACCATATTTTTACCTTTTTGTTTGTGAACTTTTTCACTCCAAACGCATTGACATTGACAAAGCCCTATTGTATGCTTACAAAGGGTAAAAGATGATAGGGTTTTCAAAATATTTTTGCAGACATATTTCCCACTTCTGCATGATGTTAATGTGATTAATTATGGCCTCAAAACCCACTTACCATTCTCTTAAGGGAGGATGCGTTTTTATGCGTCAAAATGACCGCAACCCATTTAAGGCGATGGCCTTAATGTCCGCCATTCTTTCTCAGTTAGTAGGTTCCACGCTCATTGGCATTTTCGCCGGAAGGTGGTTTGACAGCAAGGCAGGAACAGAGCCGTTATTCCTATTAATCGGCTTGTTCATTGGACTGGGCGCCGGGATATACGCCATGCTTCGCTTAATCCAACATTTCTTCACAGGAGAATGAACATCATGCCGGAAATCAAAGTAACTTTTCAAAGACAGCGAAAATACATATTCCTTTTGTTGTCTGTATACGTTCTCGGCTGGGGTTTTACACCATATCAATCTATTTTTCTGGGCTTGATCTTTGGTACAGGCTTGAGTCTGTTCAATCTGTGGCTGATATCACGAAAGGCGCTGCAGTTTGGAGAGGCAGTCGAGAGAGGCGAGAAGGTGCGTTCACTTGGAACGGTATCCAGAATGGCTACAGCAGTTTTTGCTGTCATGATCGCTCTGGAATATCCTGATAAGCTGCATCTGATCAGTGTGGTATTTGGATTAATGACATCCTATATTGTCATTATGATAGATTATTTTCTTCAATCTTTTCAATTACGTAAATAGCGGGAAGAGAGGTGAACACTATTGCATCATGAAGCTCCTATAGTGGACTTTTTAGGATTGAATTTTAACTTATCAAACGTACTGATGATTACAGTGGCAAGTGCTGTTGTTTTCATTATTGCTTTGCTTTCAACCCGTCGATTGGCCATGAAACCAACGGGGATGCAAAATTTCTTCGAATGGATTATGGATTTTGTTAAGAATATCATTAACAGCACGATGGACTGGAAGACAGGCGGAAGATTCCATATCCTTGGATTAACCCTGATCATGTATATCTTTGTTTCAAACATGCTCGGACTTCCGTTCGCAATCACTTATGATCACACTTTATGGTGGAAATCGCCAACAGCCGATCCTGTTATCACATTAACATTAGCGGCAATGGTTGTTGGGCTTTCGCATTACTATGGCGTAAAGCTTAAAGGAGTAGGAGAATACGGCCGTGATTTTATCAGGCCAATGCCTTTCTTGTTCCCATTGAAAATCATTGAAGAGTTTGCAAACACTCTGACGTTGGGACTTCGTCTATACGGTAATATTTATGCAGGTGAAATCCTGCTGACATTGCTTGTCGGAGGACTGGCTCACGCCGGTGTAGGCGGAATGCTTGCAGCAATACTGCCGACACTTGTATGGCAAGGATTCTCAATCTTTGTCGGATCTATCCAGGCATTCATTTTCTGTATGTTAACAATGGTTTATATGGCACACAAAGTGAGTCATGACCATTAATATATACCTGTTCATTTCATGGACAAAACATTTTAAACAAATAAATTTTCATACAATTTAAGGAGGAACTCAATAATGGGTCTTTTAGCAGCAGCAATTGCAATCGGTTTAGCAGCACTAGGTGCCGGTATCGGTAACGGTCTTATCGTATCAAAAACAGTTGAAGGTATGGCTCGCCAGCCAGAAGCTCGCGGTATGCTTCAAACTACAATGTTCATCGGGGTTGCGTTAGTAGAGGCTGTTCCGATCATCGGCGTTGTTATCGCGTTCATGGTTATCGGCGGTTAATTAATACTGTACCAATCGTTCTAAATGGCGAAGATCATTCCATGAACCTTCGCCATTCCTTTATGTTTTTTTACCGTAAAACTAATTCGGAATCATGCATATGACTCCGTTTCATAAGTGGAACAACTCTTGAAGGGAGTGAATCGAGGGTGTTAACAAACAGTCTAGTATTAGGCGCTGCAGGCGGCGGTTTTAACGGCGGGGACATTTTGTACCAGCTGATCATGTTCATCATCTTGTTGGCATTGCTGAAAAAATTCGCGTGGGGTCCTTTAATGGGCATTATGCAGCAGCGTGAAGAGCACATTGCCAGTGAAATCCAAGCGGCAGAAGAAAGCCGTACAGAAGCAAAAAAACTTTTAGAAGAGCAAAGAAGTCTTTTAAAAGAAGCACGTACAGAAGCACAGGGCCTTATCGAAAATGCGAAGAAACAAGGCGACGTGCAGCGCGAGGAGATCATTGCGGCTGCCCGCACTGAGTCTGAACGCATTAAGGAATCTGCTAAGCTTGAAATCGAGCAGCAGAAAGAACAGGCGGTTGCCGCTATCCGCGAGCAGGTCGCTTCATTGTCTGTCCTAATTGCTTCCAAGGTTATTGAGAAGGAATTAAGCGCAGCTGATCAAGAAAAGCTGATCAATGAATACATTCAAGAGGCAGGAGAAAAGCGATGACGGGCTCCACAGTAGCAAAGCGCTACGCGTTGGCTCTTTTCCAGCTTGCGAATGAACACCAGCTTCTTGACCAAATGGAAGAAGAGCTTCGTGCAGTGAAAGAAGTAGTAACGAATAACTCAGATTTAAAGTCTGTATTGAAATCTCCAAAGCTTTCAATTGAGAAGAAAAAAGAGATTTTAAAAGACGCATTTGCATCTGTGAACACGTTTGTACTAAATACGTTAATGATATTAATTGAACGCCACCGCGAAGATCATATCTCTGATGTGGCAGATCATTTTATAAGCCTTGCGAATGATAAAAAAGGGATTGCGGATGCGAAAGTATACACTGTTCGTCCGCTGACTGAAGCAGAGAAGGAAGCATTATCTGTGTCATTTGCAGCTAAGGTTGGAAAAAAATCACTTCGTATTGACAATATAGTTGATACTAACTTGCTCGGCGGCATCAAGCTTCGAATCGGAAACCGGATTTTCGACGGCAGCTTGCGCGGGAAGCTAGAGCGTCTTGAACGTCAATTATTAGGCTAAGATTCGTAGATAGGGGTGAAACTCATGAGCATCAATGCTGAAGAAATCAGTGCGCTGATAAAAAAGCAAATCGAAAACTATCAGTCGGAAATTCAAGTGAGTGATGTAGGTACGGTTATCTCTGTTGGTGACGGTATCGCTCGTGCTCATGGCCTCGACAATGTCATGGCTGGAGAACTTGTTGAATTTTCAAACGGCGTTATGGGTATGGCACAAAACCTTGAAGAAAATAACGTCGGTATCATCATTTTAGGACCATTTACAGAAATCCGTGAAGGCGATGAAGTACGCCGTACGGGCCGTATCATGGAGGTACCGGTTGGTGAAGAACTGATCGGCCGCGTAGTAAACCCTCTTGGACAGCCAGTAGATGGCATGGGACCAATCAACACAACTAAATCACGTCCAATTGAAAGCCCGGCACCAGGTGTTATGGATCGTAAATCCGTACACGAGCCGCTTCAGACAGGCATCAAGGCGATTGACGCTCTTGTGCCAATCGGCCGCGGACAGCGTGAGTTAATCATCGGTGACCGTCAAACAGGTAAAACATCCGTTGCAATCGATACGATCCTGAACCAAAAAGATCAGGATATGGTATGTATCTACGTGGCAATCGGACAAAAAGAATCTACAGTTCGTAATGCAGTAGAAACACTTCGTAAGCAAGGTGCCCTGGATTACACAATCGTTGTAACAGCATCTGCATCACAGCCTGCTCCAATGCTATACTTAGCTCCTTACGCTGGTGTAACAATGGGTGAAGAGTTCATGTACAACGGCAAGCACGTTCTTGTTGTGTATGATGACTTAACAAAGCAAGCTTCTGCTTACCGTGAGCTTTCATTGCTATTGCGCCGTCCTCCAGGCCGTGAAGCTTATCCAGGGGACGTATTCTACTTGCACAGCCGCTTGCTTGAGCGCGCTGCGAAGCTAAGCGATGCGAAAGGTGCAGGTTCAATCACTGCGCTTCCATTTATCGAAACACAAGCAGGAGACGTTTCTGCATATATTCCAACAAACGTTATCTCAATCACTGACGGACAAATTTTCCTTCAGTCAGACCTATTCTTCTCTGGTGTACGTCCGGCGATCAACGCGGGTCTTTCTGTATCACGTGTAGGTGGATCTGCACAGATCAAAGCAATGAAAAAGGTTGCAGGTACACTGCGTCTTGACCTTGCTTCATACCGTGAACTTGAATCATTTGCCCAGTTCGGTTCTGACCTTGATAAAGCAACACAGGCTAAACTTAACCGTGGTGCCCGTACAGTAGAGGTTCTAAAGCAGGATCTTAACAAGCCGCTAAAAGTTGAGAAGCAGGTTGCAATCCTTTACGCTCTAACTCGCGGTTTCTTAGATGACATTCCTGTACAGGATATTCGTCGTTTCGAATCTGAATTCCTTTCATGGTTAGACCATAACCGCAAAGATTTGTTAGACCATATCGTGACTACTAAAGAACTTCCTTCTGATGACGATATGGCATCTGCGATTAACGACTTTAAGAAAACTTTCGCAGTATCCGAATAATGGAGATTGCCTGGATGGGGAAGTGCTCCCCATCTAAGCAACTCAATTCGGTTCTGACAAACTTGTATAAGGGTGGTGAGAACCTGTGGCATCATTACGCGATATAAAAAATCGTATTACTTCTACGAAGAAAACGAGTCAAATTACTAAAGCAATGCAGATGGTATCGGCTGCGAAAATGAATAAGGCAGAAATGAATGCAAAGTCATTCGTGCCTTATATGGAGAAAATCCAGGAAGTTACGGCATCCATCGCTTTGGGAAGCAAGGATGTATCACATCCAATGCTGACCAGCCGCCCTGTCAAGAAAACTGGTTACCTGGTAATCACGTCTGACCGCGGACTTGCGGGAGCTTATAACAGTAACGTTTTGCGGAATGTCTACCAGACGATTCAAAAGCGCCATAAATCACCGGATGAATATGCAATCATTGCGATCGGACGTGTTGGCCGCGACTTTTTCAAAAAGCGCAATATGAACGTCATTCTGGATATCGTTGCCGTTGCAGACCAGCCAGCATTTGCTGAAATCAAAGATATTGCCAGCAAAACAGTTGGCATGTTCGCTGATGAGACATTTGATGAATTATATATGTACTACAGCCATTATGTCAGCGCGATTCAACAGGATGTAACAGAGAAGAAGCTTCTTCCGCTTACGGATATCTCCAGCTCGAAAAAGCTTACATCTTATGAGTTTGAACCTTCCGCTGAAGAAATTTTAAAAGTATTGCTGCCTCAATACGCTGAAAGCTTAATCTACGGAGCGCTTTTAGACAGTAAGGCAAGTGAGCATGCTGCAAGGATGACGGCTATGCAAAATGCAACGGATAACGCTAAAGACCTTATCAATTCATTAAGCTTAAGCTATAACCGCGCACGTCAGGCAGCCATCACGCAGGAAATTACCGAAATCGTCGGCGGAGCAGCCGCGTTAGAATAATAATGAAAAGCGGAAGCGCCCCGATCAGCCCCGATAAGCATAAGTCAAGCCCTTCAGGAAGGCGTTTTTTCCTTCCGAAAGGGATTGGCTTATGACCTCGAGGGGCTTGGCGCTGAAGCTAGACAAATGAAAAGCGGAGCTGGCAGGTGGAGTTGTTGCCTGCTCTCCATTATGTAAAACGAACGGAGGGAAAAAGATGAACAAAGGACGCGTTCTTCAAGTTATGGGTCCGGTTGTTGACGTAAAGTTCGAAAGCGGCCAGCTTCCTGAGATCTATAATGCATTGACTGTTACAAATCCTGCGCGTAACGAATCTGAAGTTGACATCAACTTAACCCTTGAAGTTGCCCTTCATTTAGGTGATGATACAGTACGTACCATTGCAATGTCTTCTACTGACGGCTTACAGCGCGGTAGTGAAGTTGTTGACACTGGTGCTTCAATCTCTGTACCAGTAGGTGATGTAACACTTGGACGTGTATTCAACGTACTTGGTGAATCAATCGACTTAGATCCTGCAATCCCTGCAGATGCCCGTCGTGATTCTATCCACAGAGAGGCTCCTAAGTTTGAGCAGCTTTCTACTGAAGTAGAAATTCTTGAAACTGGAATTAAGGTAGTAGACCTTCTTGCCCCTTACATTAAAGGTGGTAAAATCGGTCTTTTCGGTGGTGCCGGAGTAGGTAAAACCGTATTAATCCAGGAGCTTATCAATAACATCGCTCAGGAGCATGGCGGTATTTCCGTATTCGCCGGTGTAGGTGAGCGTACTCGTGAAGGTAATGACCTTTATCATGAAATGACAGACTCAGGTGTTATCAAGAAAACAGCGATGGTATTCGGTCAGATGAACGAGCCGCCAGGAGCGCGTATGCGTGTTGCCCTGACTGGTTTGACAATGGCAGAATTCTTCCGTGATGACCAAGGACAGGACGTTCTATTCTTCATGGATAACATCTTCCGTTTCACACAGGCAGGTTCAGAGGTATCAGCCCTATTAGGCCGTATGCCATCTGCCGTTGGTTACCAGCCGACACTTGCTACTGAAATGGGTAAATTACAGGAACGTATCACATCTACTAACGTAGGTTCTGTTACTTCCATCCAGGCGATTTACGTACCAGCCGATGACTATACGGATCCGGCTCCTGCTACAACATTCGCTCACTT